>JALHTG010000043.1 GCA_022865705.1 Candidatus Bathyarchaeota archaeon
AATTCGATAAACGTCTCGCCTTCGTTTCGTATTGTGTCAGTCCCAGGTCCTGTAGCGCCTTTGTTGTTCCCTCAGTGATTGACATCCTACTTCTCACCGTTGGAAAGGTTCGGAAATCCCTTTATAGGGTGGAATAGTTGTCTGCTTCGGATATTTACAACTCTCGGTGGTGGCATCTTTGTCTCGCCTTCTGAAACAAACCAAGAGTCTTTGCCCAGAATGCCTGACCGTCATTGATGCGAAGATATTGGAAGACAAGGGCCAGGTCAAGATAGTGAAGACTTGCAGCCAACATGGGACCTTCGAGGACACGTACTGGTCGGACTACGAACAGTACGCAAGGTTCGACAAATATGAATCCATAGGGGACGGAATCTCAAACCCGCGAACAAAGACGGTGAAGAGTTGCCCATACGACTGCGGTGTATGCCCGGAGCACAAGTCGCAGACAGTTCTCGCGATAGTTGATATCACAAACAGATGCAACCTGAGATGCCCTGTGTGCTTTGCAAATGCGGCCGCGGCTGGGTACACGTATGAACCGACGCGAGAGCAGATTGAAGAGATGCTGAGGAATCTACGACGAAACAGACCTGTCGCTCCTGTGGCGCTTCAGTTCAGTGGCGGTGAGCCTACCATACGCGAGGATCTGCCAGAACTGGCTCAGAAGGCAAAAGAGCTGGGGTTTGACCATGTGGAGGTCAACACGAATGGTGTCAAAATCTCTCGGGATGCTAGCTACATCAAAGAACTCATGGAAAAAGGTGTAGACACCTTCTATTTGCAGTTCGACGGCCTTACGGATGATGTCTATCGGAAAACAAGAGGTGTGCCGCTTCTGGATGTGAAGATGAAAGCAATAGAGAACGCACGAAAGGTAGGGCTTGATAGCATGGTGCTTGTTCCGACCTTAGTGAAAGGTGTGAATGACCAGATGATAGGTGACATCATCTATTTTGCGGCGAAGAATTATGATGTCATTCGTGGCGTCAACTTCCAGCCAGTTTCGATCTGTGGAAGGATTGACCGGTCGAAGCTGAGTGAGATGAGGATAACCATAAGTGACTTCATGAGGCTTGCTGAAGAGCAGACGAAGGGTGACTTGAAAGCCTCTGATTTCTATCCTGTTCCTGTGGTCGTTCCAGTTGCAAAGGCAGTCGGCTCACTCAAAGGGAGACGATATTCAGAGTTCACTGCGCATCAGCACTGCGGCGCGGCCACGTTTATACTGGTTGAGAAGGGAAAGATTACTCCGATTACTCGGTTTGTAGATGTAGACAAGTTCATGGAGTCGATGAAAAAGGTCTACGAGCTATCCTCAAAGGGAAAGAAGACTCAGGCAAAGATTCGTATGGCTGCTGCAATGCGACACGTTAACATCGGTATGTTGAAAGGCGTCATGGGAGACGTACTCAGAACTGGCTCATATGAAGCTCTTGGGAAGCTAGTGCGCAAAATGGTGATGATAAGCAGTATGCACTTTATGGATCCGTACAATTTTGATCTTCAGCGAGTTCAGAGGTGCTGCATACACTATGCCGTTCCAGACGGGAGAATCATTCCTTTCTGTACAATGAACAGCATCCATCGCCCGGAGATTGAGAAGAAATTCGCAGTCGCTGGCTAGACGATCGTGGCGAAACCTGATCTAGGAAGATAGGATTAGGCCTGCGTATATTTTGGTGTATTCAATCAGCTTTTTCGTGGAGACCCTTTCATTGATGCCGTGAACATTTCCATAGTCTATGTCCGCAGGCCCGAGTCCGATCAAGGCTGGGACCTTGGCGTCAAGAATAAGGAAAGATGCATCCGTTGCTCCATATCCTCCCATGATCCGAGGGGAATATCCTGTTACTCTTTTGATCATCTCTCTAGCTTTTCCCACGACAGGTTGATGCTGATCCAATTCGACTGCTCTGTGACTCCCCATCTTCAGCTCGTATGACACATGAAGATCCTTGTCACTCTTTTTCATTCGATTCATCAAGCGATCTATAGCGCTTGTTATTGCTTCCTCTGTCATGCCAGGTAGGTATCTGATGTCGGATGAGGACGTGCACTTTCCAGGAATGACATTTGATTTCTCTCCTCCTTGGACAATGGTTCCGGCCGCTATTGTTGGAGGCGTCAAGAACTTGCTTGGCTTGAACTTGAACTTGGTCTGGTTGAGGGCGAGCAATAGATTGGCCATCTTCAAGTTGGCATTGATTCCGTCTCTCGGGTTAGCGGCGTGGCTCGTCTTTCCTTGAACGGTTATGTTCAGAGACGCTCCTCCCTTCATGGAGTTTCGGACAAAGATCCTGTGCTTACTTGTTGATGCTTCTAGGACATAGCCATAGGTGGCCTTGTTGGCGTAGCCTTTCTTGACAAGATATGAGGTACCCATTTGGCTCCCTACTTCCTCGTCGCAGACAGCATGAATGATGACGTTTGCGCCTGGTTCTATACCCAGTCTCCTTATGGATTCACAAGCCGCAATCACACATCCAACTGCCCCCTTGTCGTCGGCCACTCCTCTACCGTACATCCATTCCTCAGATATGTCCGCACTGTACGGGTCGAACTTCCAAAGGGCCTTTTCCCCAATGGGAACAGTGTCAAGATGTCCGTTGAATAGAATGGTTTCCGGCCGTCCTACATTCCATTCAGCGACAACATTGACCTTCTGATCAGTCGCCTTGACGAGCTCCACATTGAATCCCATAGACGAGAGAAGCGACGCATTGACCTCTGCTGGTTCTGTCGTGTCACCTGGCGGGTTAACGCTTGGCTTCTCCACGAGCATCCTGACAATCTCATGGATTCTAGATTGATTCTCCTCCACATGTGAGAAGATTCTGTTGAGATCACCCATGTCTAATCCTTCCGCGCGCTAGTTCTTAGGACATTGAGTAGACGGGTCTGTGCTAAACACCTTTTCGGTCAGGCAGTGGGAAATCTGGGTCCAAGACACATTCGACTAGCGCCAGGCCCCTGTCACTACATCTCTCTGGGCTTCACAGGGAACCGCACCAGCTGCCCCTTCATGCTTGATTCATAGATGGCAACCATTATCTCCAGAGACTTCCTTCCCTCCTCCCCAGACACAAGAGGTTCTTTGTCCGAGATTATTGAATCCAGAAATTCCTGCAGATTCCTCACAAGGGAGTTTAGAGAGGGGACACAAGAGAGCCCTGTCGTCCACTTGGGAAGTTTGCTCCAATAAGATCTTGATGAAACAGGTTCTCTGCCAGCAATGGTCTTCCATTCCTTTCCAGAGGAAAACAGCAAGTCACAGGGTCTTCCGCCTTCGATATGGCCCTTGACAAGTGACAGAGTCCCTTTCTCTCCGAAGACCTCGAATCTTGGCAGTCTTGAAGCCACAGCGGCTGTAGTTCCAATGAGAGACGCAATAGCTCCACTTTTGAACTTCAATATTGCAGAGGCTGTATCCTCCACTTCAATATCTTGAACAAGCGTATCCGTTCTCCCTACGACCCAGTCAACGTCACCGAAGAACCATTGGATATAGTCCAAGTCGTGGGATGCGTGTGTAGGCAATACGCCACCCCCGGCCTGAGAGACGGATTTTCGCCACGCCGCTTCAGCCCAATAGTCAGGGCCTCGATAGATCGGCAAACAGAAAGCACCAAGAAAGACCTTGCCTAGTTCCCCCTTGTCTATCATCTGCTTTGCTTTGTTGATTCTCATGTCGTAGCGGTACTGAAAGCCAATCTCCAGTTTTACTCCAGATTTCCGAGATTGTGCAATCATGCTATCGGCTTCAGCGAGAGTGGTGGCCATAGGCTTAGTGCAGAGCACATGCTTACCAGCTCCAAGCGCAACTACCGTTTGCTCTGCGTGCAGGCTGTTTGGAGTAGCAACAACCACTGCCTCAAGATTACTTCTCTCGACCATATCAGACAGCCGATCATAAGGAGTAGCATGGAAGTCGGAGGCAAACCTCTGGGCAACATCCTTTCTCTGATCACACACGGCAACAAGATTCGTGTTCTTCAGCTTGCTCAGAGCAAGGCAGTATGCCAAACCCATGCCACCTAGACCGCAAACGCCGACATTCACCTTCTTCATTGCACTCGTCCTTCTAGCGATTCAGCCGTACGTTCCAAGTTAGGCCTAAGGATTTAACCTATCATAAAGAGAGCCACAAGCCGCCATAGCCTGCAGATTGAATCGACTGAGGAGCTTCGTGTGTTCTAGCAGCACTGATTACCTATCACACTAGCCTCAGTACTTTCCGTATTTCGTCGCGGCGTTCAAGGCCGCTGCGATATTTCTTTCCGGCGTCTTTGCATTCATTGTGCAACCGGGTCCCAGCATGAAGCCTCCTCCTTGGGCGGCCATCTCTATCGCAGCCTTTACCTCTCTTTCTACCTCGTCAGGTCCCTTCAGCAATGTTCCCACGTGATCTAGACCAGCGACTAGACAGAACTTCTTGGATAAGCTGTCTTTCGCCTTTCTTAGACTCAGAGTTGTACCTTTATCCCACCAGTTGATTGCGTTCACAGGGTAACTAGACATCTTGTCGATCAGGAGTTCGGCCCCCGGCTTCTCCGAATGCACGTGAAGCATCCTCACCTCGGCCTCCTTCATGGCATCCATCAGCTTCATGTCATAGGGTGTGTTGAATTCATCAAACTGATGTGGCGTTATGGTGTCGGCCGAGCCAGTCTTAATAGAGTAGAAAATGCCTGCGGCTCCTTCATCCAGACAAGCCTGAGCAAAATCTGACAGGGTTTCTGTGATGGTCTGAAGCCCCCGTTTCAAGGCGCTGGGATTTTCTCGCATATCTGAGAAGACCTGATGATCTCCGGCGAGCTTTGTGGCAGTCGTCAAAGGATTGAATATCGTCTCAAGAAAAGGAATGGTCTTACCAATCTTGTTCTTAATAATCCGTAGACATTTCAATTGCTCGCGGTGCAGTTTGGCTCTTTTTGGGTCGAGAACTTCAAGCTTTTCCCAGTCTTCTGTCGTCTTGACAGGGTAGTCAGTGATTCTGACGCTTGCTTCCTCTTCCAAGTATTCGAGTCTTCCTCCCCAGTCCTCCACAAAGTACGCTCCACAAGGCGTGACCTTGAGAAAGTCCACCTTGAACTTGGAGAGAAAAGCCAGATGAGACTCAGCCATCTTCTCGCCGTTCCTAGCAAACTCCCTGAACCCTATTCCAGCAGAAAGGTTGTAGGCATGCCACCATAGACTGATCGGAATTCTATCCGGCTTCTCCCTGCGCAACGCAGCATAAAATCGTTCAGACGAACTCATACTAAGTCAATTTTCCCATGAACATATAAGCACATCGTGGTGCGCTCTGCAATTCATGAGTCCTGCGAAGCTCAAAGATTCACGTGAGAGAAAGCAATGACCACGCGAGTTACAGTCACTGAAATTGATGTAGATTGTAGAATATTGGAAGGAGCGCCTTGCTTGCTCACCTAGATCGAAGTCTCGCAGGCTGAACTCTGCGCGCCTCGTGTGACATGCATAGCTCTTTATAGCTAGTCTAGGTCGTTCTTGGATTGCTAAGCTAGGTCTGTAGAAATGAAGAGATATTTTTGCGCTCAATTTCCGGACGACAATATTGAAGTCAAGGTGGAGCTTCTTGATCAAGAGGCGCCTCAGACTTGCGAAGCCTTCTGGAGAATTCTGGAAAAACCCATAGAGAACAATGCAAGGCACGCTGTATATGTTGGGCGATGCATTGCTTTGCGAGATTCGTTTACACCAGAAGAGGTTCAAAGGGGTCTTGGAGGAAAAACGCTTATCCCACCAGAAAACCTCACGTGCTTCCCGGCGCCAGGTGACGTATTGTGGGTGCAATTTGATAAGACAACGGGAAGAAATCGTGGCTCCAAACCTCCGAACTACCAAATAAACATGTTCTATGGGCCGGACAACCGATACCTACTTCCTATGGGGTTGCTTTCACTCAACTGTTTCGCCAGGATAAGAGGTTGGGAGACCGATCCTCCTACCAAGAACTTCGAGGATCTGGCAAAGATTGGGAGAGAACTGGCACAAAAGGGAGATAAGAGGGTAGTCTTCAGTCGAATAACGGGATAATTGCGGAAGAATGATGATTGCTTGTGTCTGGCCACAACATATCCTATCACGTCACGGAGGAAATTCTGTGACAAATCCTGTCAGCGCGGTAAGCGAACAGCGTGTGATTTCTCTGGCTCAACAGCTTGTGCGTATCGACAGTGAATACTCTGAGGAAGGGGTGCACAATCACTACGAGATCACGAGCTTCTTGAAAGAACTCTTTGAATCTCTCGGGATGGAGGTGCACTACGCGGAACCGGAGAAAGGCTTTCCTCTTGTCGTGGCGAGGTTGCGAGGTAAGGTTGGAAAACCGACTCTTGGCATTATAGGCCATTACAACACTGTACTCATTGGAGATCGTTCCAAATGGACAGTCGATCCTCTTGGCGCGGAGATAAAAGACGGCCGTATCTGGGGACGAGGCTCCGGCGACATGAAGAAAACGATTGCCGCCACGATCGAAGCCACAAGAGCCGTGATTGAGTCTGGAACCAAGCTGAAAGGAGATCTTGTTCACGTATGGTTCGCGGGAGAGGGTCACCACGATTCGGCACTTGAATACATGGCAGGCCCGGGCCGTAAGTATGCGGGTGCGGACTGGTACATTGACGAAGGCGATGCCAACATAGGTAAGGTCGCAGGATCTTTGGTTTGGGTTCAGCTACGCATTAAGGGCCTGACCGGTCACACGGCAATGTATCGAGGAGATGGTCGAAAACCCGTCAACGCGATCAGCAAAATGGTTCGACTGCTATCTCGAATTGAGCAAGTCGACGATTGGATGACCTACAAGACCCATCCTCTTTTTGGCAAGCCGAGACGATACTCGACCAAACCTATTGTCGAAATAGGCAGAATCTCTGGTGGAATCAAGGTCAACCAGGTTCCGGAGGAGTGTACTGCGGAAGTGGACTTCCGCTTGCTTCCTGGGCAGACGGCAGAGAAGCTCCTCGATGAGCTAAGGTCCTTAATCGAGAAGGTGCGTGCCGAGGATCAGGAATTCGAACCTGTCGAGGTTAAACCAATCCACGTCATAAGCTCACGGCCTTGGGAGCTCACGGACGAGCATCCAGTAGTCAAAGCAATTCGGGAAGTTGCGCCCCCGATTTTGGGCAGTAGGCCAGAGTGGCGGGGACTTGGTTTCGGCAGCCGGCCTCCGCTTTGGGAGTTCGCAGAGGTCATTCATTTTGGAGTTTCTGGCGGTGCAGATGCGCACGCTCCAAATGAATCGCAGACCATTGATGGTCTGGTCAAAGGAACAAAGGTCTTCGCAGCGCTGATCGAGAAGCTCCTTGCGTAGATCGCACATCATGCGCGTCAGTACGAACCTTACTTGTTTCAAGACTCTTGGTGCACGTTCTCGACGAGTATGGCTTGGCTTTTTTCAGATCCATGGGGTTTCAGTGCGAGTATTGGCCTTTTAGGGGCAGCTCCAATCCCATCTTCTGTATGATTTTGGCAGCCAGCTCAAGGTTCTTTAGAGAATCTTCCCCAGTTGATCTCGGCTCCTTATCCTCCTGTATGCACTCAACAAAATGCTTGATCTGGGATTCGTACATATTGAGCCGAGGTATGACCAATCTTGATTCTGTTTTCTCGTTCTTCTTGAAAACAGCAGTTTCTGCGAAATTGTACGGCATGTGGGGACTCCAAAGCCGAGTTTGAATACTTCCATACTCTCCGTGGAGCCACAAGTATTCCCCTTGACCAGATGAATCAAAGGTCTGATGAGTGGCAACAACCCCGTCACCGATTTCGAATATCGTGACAAAAGGAGCAGATCCTTCAGTGGCTCTTGCGAAAAGAACATCTCCTGCTTCGCCAAGCCAGAATCTGAGAAGGTCAATGTGATGTGTTGTCATTCCCCAAATTCTCCTTGCGGCTGTGCCTTGAGCCCCCGGTCCTATTGGTTCCCCTTGTTTTGGTGGCGTGAAAATCTGTGTATATACTGAAGGATACGTTTGATTTACCCAGCTTATCGCCGTATTGATTTTCCCGATTTCATCGTTTTCAATAAGTTCTTTGATTCTTAAGCAGTCGCTGTCATGTCTCCGCATATATGCGACCATTAGCTTCACGTCAGCCTTCTCAGCCGCTTTGACGCACTCTGTAGCGTCAGGTATGTACTCTGTGAGAGGCTTTTCGACCAGTATATGCTTGCCGTGTTCCGCAGATTTTGTGATGAGATCAGCATGGCTAATGGTGGAGGCTGTTATGAATACCGCATCCATATCGCACTTTGCGAGGCAATCTTCAAGGCTGGTGAAGTAGTCGATACGAAGTTTTCTGCCTATAGTCGCTGCGAGTTCCTCTACTACGTCGACTACTGCTACTAATTCCAAGTTGGGAAGACGTGAGACAAAGGGGAGCCATTCAGCTTGTGCAATGTAGCCTAAACCCACTTGTGCAACCTTAATTGGCTTCTTCAACTCTCTTTTCCTCTGTTCAGCTTTGGAGATTCTTTCGATTGCAAATAGGACTGTGTCTCTATTAGTAGCGCGCGACTTAAAACAGAATTCCAGGCCTATCTTGACAACTTCGGCAATCGTGAGCTAAGGCTTATATGAATCTGGAGTTGGCTGATTGCCCGTAGGATTTGTGTGTCATCATGAAGGGGATGAAGAAAGATCCTGTGGAACTAGTGCGGGAGGCCGACGTCGTCAGTTTGACTCAGGCGCTCGTCCGCATCCCTAGCCAATACATTGACCAGGTTCTGGCGGAGCACCAAGAGATGGCGTGCTATTTGGCTGATCATATGAAGAAAATCGGTCTAGATGTTGCAGTGGCAGAACCAGTTAAGGGCTATCCTGTCGTCGTGGGTACCACTCGAGGTGGAGACGAGGTTCCCACGATAGGTGTCATTGGTCACTACAGTACCGTTGCTATCGGCGACCGCGGCGAGTGGACTAAAGATCCCTTCGGAGCAGAACTGGAGGATGGCAAGATACACGGGAGAGGCAGCGCTGACCAGAAGGGAGGCATTGCGGCTGTTCTCACTGCTACAAGATGCTTGTTAGAATCAGGCTTGCCGTTGAAAGGTCGCCTCCGTCTGATCATGGTGCCAGGTGAGGGTTGCACTGAGATGGCAGTTGAGCCGGTCGTGGCCCAAACGCCAGATGTCGTTCGTTGTGATGTCTACGTAGATTCTGATGGTGGCCCCCAATCCATGAGCTTGGTGTCGGGTGGCTTCGTCTGGCTTGAATTTGTCACTAAGGGTAAAGGTGCCCACACAGGCAGTATGACAGGAGATGGCAGTGTGCCTATCAATCCATTGGAAAGGATGGTCAAGGTAGTGTCGGGAATCATGAAACCCGCTTGGATGAAGGCTAGGCGTCACCCCTTGTTCGGCCCTGAGCACGGTCGCTATTCTCAAGATCCTATCGTGGAACTGAACGTTTTTCAGGCTGGTACAAAGGTTAACATAATTCCTAACGTGGCCCGGGCACAGATCGACATTCGAATGTTGCCCTCTCAGACTCTTGAGGGGGTACTGAAGGAATTGGATTCGGTGTTAGATGGGCTACGTGCAGAAGACAAAGATCTAGACGTTTCCTACCAGATATTGAATAAGGACAAGAGCACACGGGAGGCTCCTGAAGATCACCCGGTGGTCAGGGCGATCCGAGAAGCATGTCGAGAGCTAGGAGAACCGGAACCTAGTCTCTATGGGAGCATTGGAGGAGGACGTGCCGCCCTGTCCAGCTTGGGACCAGTAGTGAGTTGGGGTGCCGGAGGCGGCAAGAACGTACACGCGCCCAACGAGTACGCTTTTGTCGAGCGACTGGTCAAGGGTGCTCGTTTACACGCTCAAGTGTACACCAAGATGCTGGTCTGACGTGCCTCTGGTCACGTCAATGATCTGCATCGATCGCTTGCTTGTGTCAGTACACAAGACCGTTTCAGTTGCTTCGCAACAGTTGCTCTGGGCTCAGATCAGCGTCGGCGATTCAAAGAAATCGAATTAGAATGCTACTTTGGGATTTCTCACGGATCTTGCGGATGGTAATGATAGTCCATTTGCTTTCGGATTTTTTCCCTAGCCTCATAACCAGCAAGTTTCTCACAAAGGTAGAAACCAAGGTCAATTGCAGAAGTGACTCCTCGGGCCGTAATGATTTCACCCTCATCGACTATACGCTGATCGACAACTTCCACACCAAGCTCTCGAAGTTCCTTCATCGCGTTTCGATGAGTTGTAGCTTTCTTTCCTTTCAAGAATCCAGCGGCTGCTAGGAGAAGGGATCCTGTGCAGACAGAAACCTTGAGTTTGCAAGGTGCGGCAGTCTTCAACCATTTGATGAATGATTCGTCTCGAACTACTGTTCTTGCTCCTCCGCCTCCGATCACAATGATCATTTCATACCCTACGAGGGGCTGGCCCACCTTGTTTGGCGTAAACATAAGCCCCCCGCTCCCGCGTACCTCCTTGGCAACACCACACACATCCCACTCGAGGTCCGAAATGAAACCCATTTCCTTCAGCCGAGTCAGAGGATCGTAGACTCCTACAAACTCAAGCGAGGTCATCTCATCGTAAATGATGAATGCAATTCTCATGTCAGATACCTTCTCAGGAGACCGAAACCTTGTTGTGAATCCAAGTTCTGTATGTGATGTCGCAGATCGCATAAAAGACTTGCCCACTCTGGCTCTCTTCGCTAATAGGCAGATTTGACCTCAACGGACATCAGATCCAAAGCGGCTTCAACTTTAGACGAAAGCGACTGAAACCTGCAGACACCGAAGAGCCGACGCGCACAACAATCCACACAACGGAGCCATAGCTCTGATCATGGGGTAAGATAGCGCACGCTTTGTCTGCCAAATACGGCCAATACATGCTGAACGTAGCGGCCTTATGGTTTCAAACGACATCCTGTTGACGAACGGGAGGACGGGCGCCAGAGATCATCCTCACTACGTAGTAGAGAGGGCCATAAAGGAGGTTCTTCTATTCCAGAAGGTTCTCGATCATCGCCGCGTAGACCTTTGTTCCTTTGACCAGACCATCAATGGTCTGCGATTCATTTGGAGCGTGCGCATCTGCACCGCCAGAAACTCCAAAATGAATGACCTCTGCGAACTCCCAAAGCGGAGTACGCGCGCGATCCTATTCTTCGATGATTTCCACATTCGCTCTAGGAACCGTCACCATTTTCCCTTCGTCAAGCTGAACTGCCAGCACCCTTGCAAAGGACTCAGACTCGACCTGCTCCAGCTCTACAGGTAGGTTAACGACCTTGCCAATGGCTCCGAAGTAAGGCTGTCTGACAATACGGACTGGTGTTCCTGGCACCATCCCTGAGGCCAACTCCTTTCCTGAGGTTTCCACGAAGCTCTGCTCATGTGGTATGATGATCTCAGGCCGCATGACGCCTGCCCTTATTTGGGTGGCCCCGTTGGCAGATGCCATGTAGTTCTCAAAGTGTTTAAGGAGATCGAAAGTCCGCTTTGACATCTTCATTCTTCCGAAGCCCTCGGTAATGATGAGTGTAAGGCCGATTTCTTCCTGGCCAGTGATGGCTACACCAATCTCTTCGCCCATGAATGTCGTTATGTCTTTGGGTTGTACTCCGCCAGCAACCACGCATGAAACGCCTACTTCGATACTCCTCTTCAGTGCGTCAATTGTCACCAGCGAACCCCCAATAAGTACTGTCCCCTTGTCTTCGGGTGCAATGTGATCTACCGTTATCTCCTCATCAGGAGAATCCGCAGCCATCTTTATCTTGCCTTGCGTTTCTCCACCTATGCCAAAGATTCCTTGTATAAACGCGGCATTTGTTCGGATGATCGCGCCTTCCCTTGGTAGCACTTCGAAGACCTTGCCTGGAATGTAAGCGTCAACTTGCACTGGAACGGGTTTCCCTCTGACTACGACCTGGCCAGTCACGTTAGAAATGGTTTCGATGGTTCCGTCTACCGGCGAGGTCGCTTGCCTCTTTATGAGTCCAAACAGCGCATTGTAGGTCGCGATCTCCTCTCCTCTCGATACTGGGTCACCCATTTTCTTAGTCATGTATCTTGAGAGGTCCTTCGGTTCTACGCGAATAAGAGTGGCCGCATTAATGATCTCCGGGTCGCCGCTTATCTGGGTCCTCGCCACGATGGTATTATGGCTGACCGTATCTCCAACCTTGACACACACATCACCAGGTATTGGCAAGCGTCTAGTTCTGGAAACTTTCATCGTTAGCTTGACTTTAAGTCCCGGTGTATACGCATAGGCTTCCTTCGAAACTTTTCGTTCGCTCTTCCTTTGGGCCAAAGTTCTCACCCTACGCCAATTCTTCAAGTTTGCCAGCGGGGTAAAGGTCCAGAGCATCAAACCACTTAAGCAAGAGTTCCTTTCTTGTCTCTTCGCCGTCGGGTAACTGGAGCGGTCGGCCTCTTGCGTCAAGAACTATCCCGGCAGTTCCGCCCATGACTGTAGTCTCTACCTCATGTCCGGGCCCGTTACCGACATCAAATCCTCTGCAGGGAGTTACTATTGCCTTGGCCTCTTTTTCCTCCGCGAGATTAACTCGCTTGATCTCACCGAGTCCTAAGTCCTCTTTGATTGTCTGTTCACCCGGCACCTCCAAGTTCACGTTCATGACGGGGTCGCCTGACTTTCCGCTCCCGGTAGGAGCGATTACTGTACCAAGTCTGACCAAGCAGTCCTTGTCAAAGACATTCCATGCTGCCTCCTGATAGACTGTCGAAACAACACCAAGATGTGGCATCATGAAGACGCTGTCTTGGAACATTCTTGTGACTCCCTCGGGCTGGAACGCGTCTATCAGAATCACCATGCTCTGCACCCTCCTCGGTGCATGGCTCAGGAGGCCCCCCGTCCCAGCAATTATCTTGATGTCCATCATTTTGACGTAACTTTCCTCCATGGCCTGCTCGAAGAGATCTTCTACGGTTCGCTGCACACGAACTCCCTTTAGTCGCGTCGCAATAGTTCTGTGGTGTTTGAGACCAAGTCGGAGTGCCTCTCTCGCTACGGAGTGCTCAACAATAAGATCTTCAAGTGTCTGAGGTATGGTCGTCGGTCTGATCATTTTGTTCATGAGTCTACCAGCAACATCTTCCTCGTCACGGCTAAACGGGAGCCAGCGCATGATGTTTCTGATACCAGCCTCTTTCATGACATTAGTAACACTATAACTCATTCCGAGGTTGGCGCTCACACTGCGGACAAATCGGCCGTCGATAATGGAGTAGACGTTTGTGGTCGCGCCACCTAGGCCAACGCCAAGGACATTCATCTTGTAGCGATTCGCAATCAACCGCATCGCCATTCCCTCGGCGGCCGGAGTCGGCATGATATCCACATCCGTCCAACCCATCAGTTTTGTGTAACCAGGAGCATGACTCATGACGTGCTCCATGAAAAGCTCGTGGACCGCATTCCTAGCAGGCTCCGTGTTCTCTCGCTCCAACACAGGACGCAGGTTATCAACCATCGTCAATGCAAAACCCTTGTCAAATAGCCCTTCTATTTGGCGGCGTACGTTCTTGTTGCCAGCATACACAAGTGGAAGCTCGTAGGCGGCTCCCAACCTAGGCTTCGGGTCTGAAGCTTTGATCACTTCAGCCATCTCCAAGACTCGCACGTCAGCGCCGCCGTCAGTTCCGCCTGCAAGCAGGATCATGTCTGGCCGAAGCATTCGTATGCGCCTGATCTTCTGATGAGGTTGACGACCATCGTCGCGTGAGATGACATCCATAACTATCGCACCTGCGCCCAACGCGGCCCTGTTCGCACTCTCGGCCGTCATTATCTTGATGAGGCCCGCGACCATCATCTGAAGGCCGCCTCCTGCACTACTCGTCGTGCAGTAGAGGTCGATGCCTGCTCGACCATCGTAGGGGACGATTATGCCTTTTCCATCCTCAGAAAGTATACGATGTCCAGTCAGTTCCTCGACTTCTTTCACGGCATTTCTGACCCCCATGGTGACATCTTCATATGGAGCCTCCACTGTCGTGGGCGCCTCACCAGAGACAAAGAATCGCCACTCTCCGTCTTTTCGGTGAAAGAATCGCGCCTTAGTGGTCGTGCTCCCCACATCTGTCGCCAGGATGTACTGCATTTCTTCTTTGGGTTTCCTCAGCCCTGTCAAGCTGGTTTCACCAAATGGGAAAGACCTCCAGTCTGAACCTTGCAGGCCTCTAGAAAAAGAGAATACTTGGCGTCTGCTATGAGGGCATTAGCCCAAATGCTTGCAGCAGATATAGTATTCTGCCACTAAGCAGAGTCAATCGTGACATCACAGTCTGACCAAAGTATCCGCCTAGGGCCAACATGAGAAATATCCGTCCAACCCTTGTGGTTATTCCCAGCGCGCCCTTGTGTTTGAATGTGAACGTGAAATATGCGAGTGATGTAATTGTTGCGATGAGTATCACTATAGCATTCAGCATCGCAAAGGGATCAGCTTGGAGGGTTAGTGGCTTGATTGTCCCTATGATTTGGTTGACAAGGTTGACAGATATCAAAGCTCTCACACCCAGTCCCATGATAGATCCGGTCATAAGGGCCAACGACCACCGCGATACCCATTCTGCACGCTTTGAGAGGAAGAGTAGCATGATCACTCCAAAGACAAAGCCAACGATCATCGTTATGTTTCCTTTCATCATAGGTGTCCAAGCGTTGTCAACCGTGTATTTCCATGCGACCACTATGCCGTGGCCCAATGACACCCCAAGAAACATGTGCTCTGCGATTCTGAAAAGCAGCGTTTCTTTGTATACATAGCTGAAAATGGCCAAGGTGAGAATAATACTCAGGATAGTGCCATAATCGAGTTCCATAAGATCATTTCCTCCTTTTATCAAACGCGAAGTATACTATGTTACCAGCGAATATTGAGAATATCACCAGCAAGTGTGAAACCGAAAGTGCATCAGTCGTTGCGATTCCAACTCCGCGTATGCCTGTAATGAGTTCGTATTCAGCAGCGCCGCGTATACCAACTACAAGAGCTACGAGATTCCCCGCGTTGTAGTGCGGCTCGAAGGTAGGGGCCATCTGATTGGTCATCAGCGCCAGTAGTTTGCTCTTGTATGGTGCAACCCATTGGTAAAGGAAAGCTTCGGTTCCCACACCCCAATCAACGTCAACTATCAGAGTTATGTCTTTGTATGATCTTATGTTCTTCATCATTGGTAATGACTCGACAGATGCTCCGTAGAAGTCTTTCTGGAACAC
Source organism: Candidatus Bathyarchaeota archaeon (assembly GCA_022865705.1). GTDB lineage: Archaea > Thermoproteota > Bathyarchaeia > 40CM-2-53-6 > JALHTG01 > JALHTG01. Next base: position 15,248 of record JALHTG010000043.1, read on the forward strand.
TTTCGGAATATCATTGGCTAGTGCCGCTCCGCCGACAGCCTTTTCGCCTGGGACAAACCCAAGCAGGACGTAGTCCTTGCCGTATTCTTTGTCGTATCGATTCACAGCTTTGAGGATTCGATCTGCGAACAGCGGTCCCTGTTGATCGAAAGAAACAATCACTATCTTTATTCCTGGTGTCTTGAACAGATGTTGCGCTAATACAGTTGCCCCTGCACCTAGCTCACCCCAAGCGCCGGCGTTGACGTCTACTGAGAACACTATAACGTCTCCACTTCGCAAAGCGCTGATGGCGCTGTATGCCTTCTGTGTTCTCGTGGATATCGATATCGGAAGGCCCATAGGTGCGAGAAACGGGATTACCAAACTGAGCCACAGCAGCGTGTAGACGACCCTGGGATCCTTGTACAGCTTCGTCAAAGATCCCTTCATGTTTGCTCCTGACATCTCATTCAACTCCTGCGTATCTTGTTTCTCTTCCAATTAGTACTCGAAGAGAATATACAAGTGAACCCACAGCTACTCCTATGATGATCGCTCGCATTCCTGCCGTCACGGGGACATCATTAATCCATTTTCCTATTACTGGAAAGCCTGACCATCTCGCTTCACCAATGGGCGCATTTGTCAGCATAACGACTATCGCGGCTCCGATCAGAATCGTTGAATCGATTCCCCTGGCCTTAAAAGATCTGAAAGCGCCGGATGCAATGAAGAACCCGAGCGTGGCATACATGGTCCCATCTAGAGGAAGCAACGTGTTTATGAAGATCCACTGGTAGATGGGATGCTTTTGTTCCAGCGTAATGCCTACAACTATCATCAGGATCAGCAAGAAGAGCAGAAGCAGGCTAACATGCCATTGGCCGGGTTTCCTCTTCAATACATAGTTTGTGTGAAGGCGTATCATGTTCACTAAACCCAAAGCGAATGCGAAATTGGCCGTAATGAGGCTCCATGTAACAACATCTTTAGCCAACGAACTCAAGCTAGATGGAAGCGCCAAGAAGTAATCTGCGATTGCCATGAATCCTGCAAAGGCCGCGATTACTATGACGATCTCACGACTTCTCAAGGCAGACATTTCATATCACCATGAAAGAAGTTTGATTACTGCATCACTTCCCAACAGCGCAGCTATCGAACCAACCAATGTTATGCCGATGAGGATGAATTTGCTAATGTCTCTCGAGCGAAGATTAACCACTTCCTCTGGATCTTTGGTTATGGAAGCGCTCGCAGCAAACATCTCCTCACCGAATATTGAGTAGTCGCACGTGGCTACAAACATGGCAACCTGATACGTGAGCTCTGTCCCCGCAATCACAAGAGCACCAGCAAGATTGGCGGCCTCAGAAAGCATCAGAGCTTCTGCGCCAAAGGAACCCATCAGGATTACCGATGCTACTTGTTCCCTTTTCATTATTCCCATTGCTCCTGCAGCATAGGCATGTTGTTGTCCGCCCAAGAACCGGATGTCAGGTTCCCGCTCTGGTTGTCCTCCCTTGAGAAATCCAGTCTTGACCGTCTCATATGCGACAGGCAATGCTGTTGGCTGGAAAAGGGATACGATTAGGTCTGTTCCTCTCTCAGCGGCTAGTCTAGCAACTTCTCCCATGATAACGTAACCAGCAAGAGTTGATGCGACTCGCTCTGGAGGCGCACCTTGACCTCCCACTCCTCCCCCAACATGAGCAAATACAGGTCGGCCCATCTCAGATGCTCGTCCAACGGCCTCCGGGAGAGCTTCCATTGCAGGGAGCGTGCGTATCTCTATTTTCAATTTTCCTTTGTATCTTTCATGGATCAGGTATAGAGCAAATATAACAATGACTAGAACTAGCTGCGAAATTCTGCCGGTAGCTAGCATCTTTGCCTAAACACCAAGTCCGCTAAGCGTTAGCTCTGCTAATAAAAGACTTTCGCACAGCTTATAACCGCTCTGTTTCAACTATCGTGAGCAGAACTGATGTGTGGTGAAAGTTCTGTGACCAGTAAGATGATGACGGCCGTAAGGGCCGGCACAATAATTGACGGGACAGGAAAAAGCCCTGTCAAGGATGCTGTGATTCTGATCGAAGGACCTAAGATAGTTGCAGTTGGTAGCGAGAGAGATGTGAAGGTTCCTCAGGGAGCGACTTTGGTAGATGGTAGCGACAAGACGGTTATGCCAGGTCTTATGGATATGCATCTGCACCTAGGAACGGTCACTGATGATCCAACCGAACCCAACATAGTCGAAGCTACAGGTAAAGCGTCAGTCAGCCTCAGGACAATTTATGCGTGCAGAGAAGCTGAAGCGTACATCAATGCAGGCTTCACAACGATCAGGGATCCAGGCGGCTGGAACATCGCGATCGGGCTAAGGAACGCGATCGCACACGGTTTGGTAAACGGACCGAGGGTTTTTGCTGCCAAAGTAGTGATGCATGCCACGACTCCTGCAGAATCAGGGATAATGAGAGGAGGAGCGGGTGTCCTTGCTCGAGAAGGTGCAGATGGTCCATGGCAGGTACGCGCCATGGTAAGAGACCATATTCTTCATGACCAAGTGGACTTTATCAAGACACTCGGATCTGGAAGCGTTTCGAGTGCAGTGGAACACTTCAGGGTCAGGAGATATACACTGGAGGAGCTTACGGCTATGGCTGATGAGGCGCATGCCTATGGGAACTTTGTGGCGGTGCATGCATACTCGGCACCCACCGTGAGGGTTGCTGTTGAAGCAGGGGTTGACACCATAGAGCACGGTCCTTTCATATCTGACGATATGGAGCTAGTGAAAATGATGGTCAACAAGGGAACCATTTGGGTGCCTACGATCATAGTCTACTCAAACCGAGGCCTGACAGATCCCAAGAAGACTTGGATTCCACCTTTCAGGAGGGGAAAAGCGCAAGAAGTGTGGGACAACATAGAGAAGAACTTCAGAATACTTCACAAGGCGGGGGTAAGAATCGCGATGGGAACGGACACGGCGAGGCACTTCATAGATCACGGGGACAACGCTTGGGAACTTGAATGGATGGTGAAGTTCGGAATGACCCCGATGGAGGCAATTGTCGCATCGACAAAGATGGGAGGACAGGCCCTAGGAAAACCATGGAGTGAGCAGCTCGGGACACTCGAGAAAGGGAAGCTAGCAGACCTGATTGTCCTGGATGGAGATCCTCTCGAAGACATCACAGTTCTTCAGAAGAAAGACAAGATCAAGAAAGTGATGAAGGATGGAAAGGTCGTGGTGGACAGAGAGTCCTAGCGCACGCACTAGAACGACGCGTGCGTTTTGAAACAGTCTCATCACAATATGATTCACGCATCACTCACCAAAATCCTCCACCGTGTGATTCAGCTCGGTAGCTGTAGCTGTCAACCGGACTGTGACCGCAATAGACACCAAGACTCATTAGGGCCAAATGGATGAGATTCCCTTCTTGAGATAAGGTAGGCAGCTATGAAGGAAATCGAGAAAACAAAAGCAATCAGGAACTGTACTCTCATCGACGGCACAGGCAGGGATCCTGTCCAGGGGATCACTGTTCTCATCGAAGGGTCAAAAATATTGGAAGTCGTCAAAGGTGAGACGAGTATTCCTCAGGGATCATTGACCATTGACGCCAAAGGCAGAACTGTGATGCCTGGCATGATAGACGCGCATGTACATCTTGCTAGCTGGACCGACCCCACTGAACCCAATCTCATGGTATCAATGATGAGCACACATCCCAATCTTCTAACTCTGTATGCAGCGAAGCATGCTCAGGAGATGTTGGAGGCTGGGTTTACAACAGTGAGGGACCTTGCGGGGTACATGAATCAGATCAACCACGAAGTCCTCGCTGTAAAGAGAGCGATTGAAATAGGAATGGCGCGAGGACCACGGGTTCTTGTTGCGGGACTTGTGACGCAAACGGCCGGACACTTGGACATGAAATTGCCTCCGACTTTTCACCAAGAGAACCGAGGTGTAGCAGACGGCCCTTGGGAAGTTAGAAAGATGGTTAGAAAGATGTGGCGATGGGGGCATGACTTAATCAAGACGTCTTCCTCTGGTGGAATAGCCGGTTTGAGAGAAGAGGTGAATTGGAACAACTACACAGTTGACGAACTGAAAGCAATCGCAGAAGAAGCACACTCAGCCGGAAGGAAGGTTGCCTGCCACGCGTACGGAGCACAGGCCGTCAAGAATGCTGCAATTGCCGGTGTGGACACGATAGAGCACGGGACCCAACTTGACGAGGAAGCGATTCAATTGATGAAGAGTAAGGGAGTGGTCTGGGTGCCAACTCTAATGGTGACTTCAGAAATGGCGTTGACCGACATAAAGGCCGGAGGCGCCTCTGAACATCTGTTGAGCAAGGCTCGCGCAGTAGCAGCCGTCAAGGGATCCAATTTCCAGAAGGCGTACCGAGCGGGAGTGAAGATAGCCATTGGATCCGACACCTATACTATGCTTCGTTGGCATTGGGGAAAGCAAGCTCAGGAGCTTCAGCTTATGGCTGATCTTGGTATGTCGAACATGGAATGCATAGTCGCATCGACAAGAACTGCTTCAGAGGCTTTGGGCATTCAATCAGAAACTGGCACCATAGAGAAGGGCAAAGAAGCTGACATCCTACTTGTCGACGGCAATCCCCTGCGGGACATCAAGATTCTTCAAGACACCCGGAAGATCTTGATGATCATGAAAGGCGGAAACATAGAGGTAGACCGAGGGACAAAAGAATAGCTTAAACCATATACGCGAGCGCCGCTGAACTTCCAAGTATGATCGGCGGCCCTATCCTGATCTGTTGCGTTGGATGCTAATTGTTCAGGCCAAGCTAAGTCTTCCTGGTCAGGTATACACCCAGTACGACCATCCCAGCACCACCGATTTGCAGTCCTCCCAAGGTCTCCCCCAACAACACATAAGAGACAATTGCTGCGATCACTGGGATAAGATTCTGGTAAACCGCTGTTCTTCTCGGTCCTACTCTATCAATACCTATGTCCCAGACAACATACCCAAAGACAATCGCAAGTCCGAATGAATACGCCAGGCCTGTCCATCCTACAAGGCTTGTCTTCCCCCATCTTTGTGCCAGCAAAGAGGGGATCGCAAGAACATCCAGAACTAGAGTGCCGAAAACCATTGTTATTGTCGTCAGTCTGAGCGGAGAATATCTGGCAAGGTAGGGCTTCGAGAATACGGTATAGGTTGCCCAGCATATTGCACCTATCAGGACTAGAACTGCGCCAAGGGCATCCCTTTCAGCGGACATGAAGCCAGACGGAGATCCCAACATTAAGACGAATACCCCTGTCAAGGAAAGAGAGACTCCGAAAAGTAGTTTCGCCGATGGTCTCTCTTGTTGTGCTAGTAGACTCAGAACCGCGACGAAGACGGGGCTCGTTGCCAGCATAAGCGACGACACACTTGCTGACGTCCTAGCGATTCCATAGATGAATAGAAACTGGTAGCACGTGTGTCCAATCAAACCCAAGAGGAATATTCCTTTGAAATCCTTCTTATCCAAGAGAAATTTCCCCTCGGAGAGAATCATTGCAAGAAAGAGGAATATTGAAGCAAGGCTGAAACGCAAGGCGTTGAAGGCGAGGGGAAGCATTTCACTTAGGGCCCGCTTGACTACTGCAAAGTTTGTTCCCCAAATAATGGCCATGAACAACAACAAGACATCCGTAGTTGAAATCATGCGTGAGTGAGTTCTTCGCAATATCGTTCACATGCTTGAATCCGTGAATGCTCTCTATTTCTTCTCTGATAGGAGGAACTCATTATTTGGGATTGTGAAACGTTAAATAGCTAGGGCTATGGAGGAAGTGCTCGTCTAGTGGTTCGAAATGAAACATGAGATCGTGAATCTCAGCATCGATGAGATGCCGAAAGAATGGTACAACATAGTTCCAGATCTACCAGAACCTTTGCCCCCGGCTAAAGATCCGGAAGAGGGGCCCTCGAGGATCAAGCAGCTGGAAAACTTCTACACAAAGACATCGCTCGAGCTTGATGCCTCAAAGGAGCGTTGGATCAAGATCCCGGAGGAGGTCTGGGAGCTGTATGTTCACGTTGGAAGGCCGAGGCCACTGCAGAGAGCCTTGAGGCTTGAGCGCTACTTGAAGACACCTGCCAGGATTTACTTCAAACGTGAGGACTTGTCGCCAACTGGCAGCTTCAAGATGAACACTACGCTCGCCCAAGCGTATTTTGCTGCGAAGGAAGGAGTCTCACGGCTAGCAGTTGAGACAGGTGCTGGGCAGACTGGAACCGCATTCGCCTTTTCCTCGAAGATATTCGGATTACAATGCACAATATACTTCGTACGATTCGCGTACAACTTGAAGCCTGATCGAGCGACTTACATGAAGATGCTTGGCGCGGAAGTTCTGTCGTCGCCTACTGATAGAACTGAGATAGGACGGACCTTTCTGAAGAAAGATCCGAAGCACCCTGGCTCCATAGGTATCGCCACAGCTGAATCTCTTCAAGATGCTGCATCGAGAGATGATACCGTGGCCACGGTTGGAAGTTCAAAGAACCATGTCCTTCTAACCCAGTCGATCATAGGTCTGGAAACGAAAAAACAGCTTGACTCGATTGACGAGAAGCCAGATGTAATGATCTCATGCATTGGGGGAGGAAGCAACTTCTATGGATTCATCTGCGCCTATCTCAAGGAACGGCTTGACGGACGATTGAAGACCGTGAGATTCTTGGGGGCAGAATCCGGTGCGTCGCCCAGGCTGACGAAAGGAGAATACCGGTACGACTTCACAGAACCATCCAAATCCACTCCGATGGCAAAAGTCTACACATTAGGAGTTGACGCGTCTCTACCTCTGATCAGAGCTGAAGGCATAAGATCATCTTCAACAGCTCCGATCCTGAGTTTGCTGAGAAGCAAGGGGATGATCGATACTCGAGTATATGCTATTGACGAGAAAGATGTTTTCGAGGCTGCGAGGACATTCTTGCAAGTTGAAGGTTTCTTGGTGGCTCCGGAGTCTGCTTACGCTGTCAGAGCTGCTATCGACGAAGCACTCGAGGCGAAGAAGAAAAACGAGGAGAAAGTTATCGTGTTCAATGTCAGCGGAATGGGGCACGTGGACTTCCAGGGGTATCGCGAAGTCCTGAAGGACATTTGAAACTCAGAATGGTATCCGCTCGTATAATCCGTCTTTCGCTCACCAATGTGATCAGTAAGACGATTCTGCACCCTGCCCAAACATGTTGATTTCACCGTCGACATATGATTCAGAATTGGGATTGAAGGAGAAATGAGTAGCTCAAGCAAACCTAGCCAAACCAAGAGCACTGCTTTGTGGCCTGGAATCTTTTTTTGTGTTGGAATAGCTGTAGTCTCATTTGCGACATGGCTTTCGTACAAACCGATGAGCAGTCTGATGTGGGCTTTTATCTATAGCATAGTCATCACGAACGTAGTGAGACTGCCTGATAGACTCTTGCCCGGCACCAATTTCTGTGCAACAGACTTCCTCAGAGGGGTCATCGCTGCTTTGGGAATCGTAACAAGTGCTTTGATATGGCTGCAGGTGGGTATAGGAGTCGTCAACGCGCTCATTGTTGTTTTCTTCTCATACTTCTTTGCTCTCTGGTTCGGACGAAAGTTGGGAATCGGCGACAGGCTGTCCACTCTGATCGGGGTGGGCACCAGTATCTGTGGAGCGTCTGCCATCGCCGCGACTGGGCCTGCCATAGGAGCGAAAGAGGAAGAAATGGGCCTAGCATTGGCTTGCATTACGCTTTTTGGTCTGTTCGCGATGTTTGCATACCCCTTTCTATATTCTTACACTGTGGTTGGGAACTGGCTAGGATTGAACCTGAATGCATACGGCATATGGATCGGATCAGGAATCCACGAGGCCGCACAGGTCATAGCGGCCGCGGGTGCTCAGGATCCTAGGGCCATAGGATCTGCGTTACTGGTCAAGTCGATCCGAATATTCATGATAGGGCCAATGATTCTGCTTGCCACGTACGTTCTCAGCAGGAAGGAGAGGGCAGGCGTTGGTAAGTCTGTGGTCAAAGTCATTCTTCCGGTCTACGGGATCATGTTTATCATTGATTCCTTCTTCTGCGCGTTTCTCGACGCATATGCTCTCCAAGTGAAACTGCTAGGACTCGATTGGCCACTAGTCAAATCCGTTTTGTCGGGAACAGTCATTCCCTTCTTGCTTGCAACTGCTTTCGCTGGTGTAGGCTCCAAGGTTAGGTTTGAAAGCATAGCAAAGCTGGGCGCAAGGCCATTCATAGTGGGAGCAGTGACCGCGCTTGTGGCGGGATTGCTTGCGCTGGCTATGGCAATTATGGTTACTCCTTTTGTTCCTCGTCTCATATAGATACTTGGAAGCGTGTCTCTTGCTCAGGCCGGCCGTAAGGGCAACACGTTCACGTTGTAGCTGCACTCGTCAATTCAGTGCTAGGTTGTTTGCGTATTGGGGTCCGTGAGAAGATTCAACGTTCGTTTAGGCATTGGTTATAGAAGCTCTCTTGCTGCGGCAGAAAGAGCTGACATTGTCGTCACGATAGATGTGCTCAGATGCAGCTCATCAATAGTGACCGCTCTGGCAAATGGAGCAAATGCAGTAATGCCTGTAGTGAGTCTTCGCGAGGCACGATCGCTCGCAAGAGCTCATGACGCGATTTTGGCAGGTGAGAGAAAAGGAATCAAACCTGCAGGATTTGACTTAGGTAACTCACCTCTCGAATTCAAGAAGGCAACAGTGCAGGGTAGAACAATTGTGCTCACCACAACAAGCGGAACAAAGGCCATTGTTCTTGGAAAGAAAGCACGCAACTTGCTTGTTGGTTCACTCCTTAATCTCAACGCCACTGCGAAGCTTGCTAGTAGACTTGCACGATCCTCGAAGAGCGGGATATCTCTCATAACAGCAGGCACCAGTGGAAAATTCTCTCTCGAGGATTTCCTATGTGCGGGAGCTCTGTCTGACTTGCTAGCTCAGGAAGGCGGCAGACTGGATGACGGATGCATTGCTTCAGCTTACGCATATAGAGGAGTCAGGTCAGGTCTCTGTTCCGCAATAGGGGAAGGATTGCACGCCGAATATCTGAAGTCAATCGATCTTGTTGATGATGTAATGTTCTCTACGCAAGAGAACCTCTTCGATATTGCTGCTGTACTCAGAACAGATCGAGTAGTGGCAGTGAAGCCATAGTATCTGTTTCGATGGTTGCTGGATTCGGGCCGCCTCAGCCAAATACCTTCAAGATCACGAGATTCACTCTTAACTCTGATAGATCATTGACGACCCTGATCTTCTTCGGTTTCCGAAAATAAAAGCTGATCGCAAAGATGGCCGAGCTCATGTAATAACGTTCGTCAACCCCGCTTCTCTTGCTATCTCACAGGCCTCGTGAAACTCTGATCTCGTTAGCCTTCGACGAAGTTCAGGAACCTCATGTGCCCGCCACTCTGGACGATATTGACCCATCAAGTTGACACGCGTTTCTGGCCCAAGGTTCTTCGAGATCCAAGTCAGAATCGGCCTAGTGCAGCAGGAGTTGTGGCCTGGGAGAACCAGAACCCAGATTATCAGCTCTCCAACGTCCTTCGCTGTCAAATGATTTCGCGTGCACACGGCCCAGTAGTCGGGTGCGCTGGAAATCCGCGAGGCGCAGTCCCCTGGACCATACTTTAAGTCAAGCAGATAGACATCCGCGAAACCTGCTAGGAGCTGCGCCGTCTCATGACTATAGTAGGAGTTGCTGTTCCACACTACGGGAACGTTTTCCCTGACTTTCGTGAATGCGTCAAGCCAATGGTAGAGCCATGGAGTGGGCTCACCTCCTACTAGGTTTGCGTTGCGGCATCCTCGCTGGCGCAGTTGATCGACTATCTTCGCCAATGTTTCTGATGTGCACAGGTCTCCAGGTTCCATGTTCTGACTGATAGACCAGTTCTGGCAATGTATGCATCGCATTGTGCAACCACAAGTGAATATGGTTCCCGAAGGTACGAGTTCTGGCTCTTCCCCCATATGTTCAAAAAAACTGGAAACTGTCGCGACGGACCCGCAACCGCAGAACCCCAACTTGCCTTTCTCCCGGTCAATTCCACATCTTCTGGTGCAGAAATGGCAATTTGACAAGATCCGTTTGGCCAGTTCGTTCTTGAGCCCCAAGAACGAGTAGGTTGCAGTCTCCTTGAGTGATGTTTTCTCTGAATCGATCTCTTTCTCATGGTTTGGATATTCTCTCAGAACCTTCCCATGTTCCTTCCACAAATTCTCAGTTGTACTGTCCAGCGAAAAGTGTGCTGCTTGGGATCTGGATATGACGAACTTCGCTTTCTTTCTTCCTTGAAAGACATCGAAGTATCTTGAGAGGCTCCTCTTGCATTTCTCATCTTTGAGCACCGCTATGGAATCTGGTCGTACCGCCGCCCACATGTCTTCTACATCTGCTTTTCCATGAGGAGTCTTCTTTTCAATGCCTCATGAAGGTTTTTATGGTATGTCCAGTAATATTCTGAGTTCGGTGAAAGAGAAGTGCCTTACTGCGCGAATTGTGGGAAAGAGCTTACCCCTGGAGCAGCTTTCTGTCCGTATTGTGGAACTGTAGTAGCTGTGGGGATTCCTCCAACAATTGTTGCGCCGCAAGCTGCCACTACATCAGCAAACTACGCAGACTTAAGTCAGCGGATAATCGCTGCAATAATCGATAGCATCATTGTAGGAATAGCTGTTGGCATATTGTCTTCGATATTCGTCTTTTCAGGTCTGGGTATGCTTGGCTTCTCTGGAATGGGGCACATGTTCGCTTCGCCTTGGATGTGGGCGCCGTGGATTTGGCTAGTCGGCCTCCTTATTCCAATCGGATATTACACTTACTTGGAAGGAACCAGTGGTCAGACAATAGGGAAGAAGATCATAAAGATCAAGGTTATCAAAGCGAATGGCAGTCCGTGCGATCTGGCGTCAGCATTTCTCCGAAGCATCCTGAGAGTCGTTGACAGCCTTGTTATAGGTCTAGTCGGGATAATAGTAATCTCAGTTACCAAGAAGAGGCAACGAGTCGGAGACATCGTTGCGAACACAATCGTGGTAAGAGCCTAGCTTTTTCTTGTCTCTGCCCAGCCTATTGGAATGAAACCTGCCAATCGGACAGGTGACTAATCAAGCGCGAACCTGGAAAACCTAGATGGTCTTCGTTCGAACGTTCCCACTATAGGTATTGACTTGCCGCATTTCTGACAATGGTTATCATCTGTCAGATGCCATTGGGTGATATCGTATCCATATCTCTCTATGAGCAGTTGCTTGCAGAAAGGGCAGTACGTGTTCTCACCGGCGTCTCCCGGAACATTCCCAACGTAGACGTATCGAATGCCCTCTTTGACCGCAGTATCTCTAGCTTTCACAATTGTCTCAACAGGGGTTGGCGGTACGTTAGAAAGCTGGTACGCGGGATAGAACCTGCTGAGATGCATAGGTGTGTCAGGACCGAGCTTCTCGATGTGCCATTGGCAAAGCTCGATGATATCCTTCTGGTCATCGTTCAGCTTTGGTATGATGAGGGTGGTTGTTTCCACGTGTATCCCTCTTCTCTTCATCTCAGCTGTTGCATCGAGAACTGGTCCTAGTTCGGCCTTGCAGTATTCCCGATAGAATGCTTCGTTGAATCCTTTTACGTCGACGTTTGCCGCATCTATTAGACCTGCGACCTCGTTCAATGCCTCTGGCGTGATGTATCCGTTTGTCACCAAGACGTTGAGGATGCCTTCCTTCCTTGCAAGTCTGGCGGTGTCCAGCACATATTCGTGCCAAATGATCGGTTCGTTGTAGGTGTAGGAAATGGATTTGCAGCCATGTTTCTTGGTCAGCTCTATGATCCTTTCTGGCTCCAATTGATCAGCAAAAACATCTCCGGGCTCGACCTGAGAGATGTGGTAGTTTTGGCACCAGGGGCATTTGAAGCTGCATCCAACAGCGGAAATCGAGAAGGAGTGACTCCCGGGCCAGAAGTGAAACAAGGGTTTCTTCTCAATTGGATCAACAGCGGTTGATGTCACCTCTCCATAAATGAGCGTGAAGAGTTTTCCGTTCTTGTTTATCCTAGTTTTGCAGATACCTTTGCCACCTGGCCTTATTGTACACCTGTGTGGGCAAACTGAACATTTGACATAGCTGTCTTCAAGCACTGTGTAGAGAGATGCTTCTTTCTCTGGCAAACTCGTGCACTCCCCTCTCATGAAGTAGGTCTGGTCATTTTTCTTATAAACATCTCTAGGTTCTGCATCTGAATTTGTCTGGTTAACAGTAATCCTCGGACGAGGTTCATTCCAAATGTGCTTCCTGATCTGTTCATGAATATGAGCCTGACTGTTGGTTGATTTAGATGATGGAAAGGGGGAAATTGTAGATCTGCGGAAGCAAGGCCCATAACAACGGAAATATGGACACCCAACTGTCGGCAGAATTTCTGTGTTCAATGTGACACATGGATCGGTGAAAGGTAACGAACCAAGAGAAGAGTAAGCTATTCTTTCTTGTTTCCGGTGAACATTCGCAGCTTCCTCAAGCCGAGGTCAGGGCCATTCTCGAATCAGAACGTCTCCCGTACACAATCGTCAGTTCTCAATATAGACTAATCATAGCTGACTCCAGTCCTCAGGCTCTAGAACGTGTTGGCGCCAGAAGTCTAATGGTAGAACTGTGTGGTCAATTCGTTTCTGGAATTGAGTTCGAAGGGCATGTCGTGGCGAGAATATCTGAATCTGGCAATCTCTCGAATTCTCTATGTGAGGGAGAATCTTTCGCAGTTCGAAGTGTTCGAATAGCTGGAGCTCAAAGAAACATCAAGAGGGAGCATGTTGAGAGAGACTTGGGAAGGCTTATCCTGAGAGATAGCAGAGGAACCAGGGTTGATCTGGACGCACCTGACAAAACCTTTCTCGCGATCCTCTCGCCGGACAAGGTCATGCTTGGCCTTGTCACAAACACAAGAGAGAAGGGAGCAATTTCTCGTCGCAGACCCAGAAAGAGACCATTCTTTCACCCGTCAACGATGCAGCCCAAATTGGCGCGATGCATGGTGAACCTTGCCAGGCCAAGGCCGGGTGAAGTCTTGCTGGATCCTTTCTGTGGAATCGGAGGCCATCTTATCGAAGCGGGTCTGATGGGCTGCCGCGTGATTGGTGTTGACGTGAATCGAAGAATGCTTCGGGGGGCATCTCGCAATCTCGCCTATTTTGGCGTCAATCCTGAGGGGTTGTTGCTTGGGGATGCGAGATCGTTATCCTTTTCAAAGATTGATTCCATTGCCACTGACCCGCCCTACGGAAGATGTGCCTCTACTGCCGGATCTACTCCTAAGGAGTTGCTGACCTCTTTCTTGAGTGACGTAAGGAATGTGCTGAAGCTGGGATCCTTTATTTGTCTCGCAGCTGCGAAAGAGACCGGAGTTGAAGACATCGGAAGAGATCTCGGTTTCAAGGTTGTGGAGAACTATGACATTTATGTCCATAGAAGTCTCACCAGAAGACTAGTAGTTCTAAGATGGGGCTAGAGGAAATGAGCGGGCGAGGTGTGAAACTTCTCTTTCTCGGAACTAGCGGGAGCATCCCCACGAAAGAGAGGAACTTGTCCTCAGTAGTGATGAAGTACGATTCTGAGCTTCTCATGTTCGACTGTGGCGAAGGTACACAGAGGCAAATGGGAATGGCGAAGCTCAGCCTCGCCAAGAAAATGAAGATATTCATTTCCCATATGCACGGTGACCACGTGCTAGGCCTCCCTGGGCTCTTTCAATCGATGGCGCTGCTTGGAAGGCAAAACGACCTGGACATCTACGGTCCAAGGGGAATCAGAAAATTCGTCGAATCAGTGAACAAGACAGTCCAATTCAATCTTTCGTTCCCGCTGCACGTTCATGAAGTGAGAGCAGGAAGAATCGACAACGAGAAGTTGTATGAGGTTCATTCCGCTTGGACGGATCATGTCATTCCATGCCTAGGATATTCCTTCGTGGAGAAGCCTAAGCCTGGCAGATTCAACGTTCAAATCGCCAGAAGACTTCAGATCCCTGAAGGCCCTCTTTGGAAAACCCTCCAAATGGGAAAACCGGTAAAAGTTAAAGGAAGAAAGATTGACCCACGACTTGTCGTAGGTCCCTCAAGACCAGGTATCAAGGTCACATACGCTACTGACACCAGACCTGCTCCTGGAGTGGTGTTCCTGGCTTCGAGAGCCGATGTTCTGATTCATGATGCGTGCTTTGACAGCTCTCTAGAAGAAAAGGCCTCCCAGGATGGACACTCAACTGCTGCACAAGCTGCAAGAGTCGCCAAAAGAGGGAAAGTGCGGAAACTTATCTTGACTCACATCAGTGCTAGATATAGAGACTCTTCAATTCTCCTCAAGGAAGCGAAGAAGGTGTTCCCGAACTCGGTCGTGGCCAGTGATCTTATGACAGTCGATCTGTAGAGCAGTTGAGAAGCTGCCGAAGTCGTTCTAGGCTTGCCTCAACTCCTTTTGTTGATTCTACCACTATTGTCCTACACAAGCTTCGTCTAATCTTCTTGGCCACAACTGGCCAGTCTACCGTACCCTTGCCAATCTCTTCGTGTAGGTCCAATTTTCCTTGATTGTCATGTGCGTGAATGTGGACGACTTGTTCCCTAAACATGTCTAGAAACGCCGTCACTGTCCTAGACGTGTTCGCGTGTCCTATGTCGAGAACGATCTTGAATAGCTCTCTTCCAAACTCCTCGTAGATTCGGTTGAACGATTCAGGATCATTCATCAAGGCTGAGAAGCCTTTGGGCATATTCTCCAAGCAAATCTGAACGTCCAGTTCTTTGGCCAGTGTAGCCATACTGACTATCGCTTCAACGTTTAGTTTCCACTCTTCCTCAGGATAGAAGGTTGTCAGCGCCCCTCGCAAGCCCGGATGCATAACCCATGCCACAGCTTCAAGCCTAGAAGCATGAAGTAAAGACTCTCTTAGTCTGCTCATTGCCATTTGTCGAACCTCTGGCACTAGTGATGCAATATTCACATCTGCGAATGGTGCGTGCACTGTGAATTCCAAATCGGTTTCCTTTCTCAACTTCTGAAGAGTTCGAACTTTCTGTTCGTCAAGCCTCAGAGTGTTCTCGTCAACGATTTCCCAGAGTCGCACGTCATGCAGCTTGATCGAACGAAGAAAGAATTCAAAGGGCTTTCCAATCAAGAAGAGAGAAGAGAGGCCGAGTTCCATATTTGGGTCTCCCTAGAGTGTGTTATCCACCTATCTGGATCGAGGAGCAATCCAATCAATGACCGATCCTGGGTTGTCGCAAGAGATTTCTACAATTATCAAGCCAAGTGGAGTTTCCTCATTCGGTTCGATGAATGATGCATGATCAACATACGCCACTTGTTTATTCAGACCAAAGCGAATGATCTTCCCATCAGCGCCAGAGAACAGCACGGCCCTGGCAGCATCTCTAATGCTATCTTGCCTTAGCATCGCTCGGAGAGGGGCCAAGCAACTCAGGCCTTGCGCACTGGCCCTAAGTAAGAGTGTCTCCTTTCCTAGTTCTATCTTTTCGATCGCACAATTTCTCAAAACTGCTCTCAGTGCCTTCTCAACCTTCGCTGAGTCTTCTGTCGGATTGACCACTGTTTCTGCTGTTATTCGTATCCTATTCTCTGGGTAGGACCCACTGGATAATGGCTCGTGCGACACTTTGGAACTCATCGATTGTTCCTTCATTTATTGCGATCTCGTCTGCGAGAGCTATAGCCTTGCCTAGCCCAACGTTCAGTTCTCTCTGATCCCGACTTTCAAACTCTTCCCACGTTGTTGGATCGTCTTCCCGCCCCCTTCTTGCAAGCCTCTCAAAGCGTGTTTGCGGTGATGCATGGATGCCGATCAGCGTTACGTTGCCGTAATGCCTTCGAAGTTCTTCGATCTCTTCTAGGTTCCTGACTCCTTCGACAACGACTGCTTCACATTCGAATGCATCGATCTTCGGTATCAATCTCTTAGAGATGACTGCTGGTCCATCTTCCTCACGTATTCTGAGCATGACTGCTCCAGTGTTCGAAAGAGTTAACGGCATTCCTCTTCTTCTGGTTTCCTCCCTAATCACATCTCCACATACAAAGACAGGAATGCCAAACAATGAAGCGACTTCTGAAAAAAGGCCTTTTCCCGCGCCAGGCAAGCCTGCAGTTGCGATTATTCGTTTCATGGCCAGATCTTCTCTTCGCCACGTTCTCTTGTGCGGATTCTTACCTCTCTTATTCTGTGTTGTGTTGCAGCCTTTGCGAGTTCTATGAGCTTCTCCCTAGTGGGAGGCGTCACGTTTTTGAAGCTTTGGTCGAGCAAGTCGCCTTCTGGGCTGAATTGTTGAAGCACATACAGGTGAGCGCCAGGGATCTTGCTAGCCACTTTCCTCACTTCCTCTTCTTGATCGATCAGATTGGGCACTATGGTTGTTCGGACCTCAAGCGTGGCTTTGCCTTCAAGGCATTTCTGCAATGTGGCTTCGATGCCACGCATAATCTCCCCAGCAAACGGACTTATGCCCGCAACTCTTCCGTACGATTCAAGTTCAAGTGGCGCCTTTATGTCGAGCGCCACGTGATCCAATAATCCTTCCTCTATCAGGTTGCTGACTGCCACAGGATTGCTGCCGTTGGTGTTCAAGAATACCTCGAGGCCGATCTCCTTTGTCCACCTTGCAAGATCTCTCAAAGCTTCAAGCTGCAGACATGGT
>JALHTG010000044.1 GCA_022865705.1 Candidatus Bathyarchaeota archaeon
CATACCCGGCGCTGATGGGCATTCATGCTATGGTCAATAGAAGGACGGCGGGAGGACAACCAATCGGGCAAAGCCAAAGGATCTCAGTAATGGGGGCCATTAGGCTTTACACGATAAATGGCGCGTATCATCTTTTCGAGGAAGACCATATCGGGTCAATAGAGCCAGGGAAGTATGCCGACATGGTGATCCTTGGAAAAGACATCCTTACGGTACCGACTGAGACAATCATGAACGTTCCAATAGACATGACGATGGTAGGTGGCAAGATAGTGTACCAGGGAGCCTGATGTTCCGCCCTCGCTTCGTCTCAATTCCTTTCTTTTGATCTCTACGTTGAGTGTTCCCGTCGCGTACTGGCCCGTTCTAGTTTCATAAAGGTCTGGGCGAGCACAGTAGCCTTAGAGTAGGTTTGCTTCACGCAATTTCTCTCTGATGGCCTTGCCTGTGTTCTGTGCCCAAGCCGATATCGTCGCCGTATCGCTTCCTATGCAGAAATCCCGGCATCCTAGGTCCATCCACCGCTGCATGTCTTCTACACTGCACTCGGCCCTGATGCGTATGCCCTTTCGCTTGGCTGCCTGATAGCTCCTCTCCATGGCCTCTGTGATCTGAGCATTCTTGTATCCTTCTCCAGGTCTGCCTATCGAAACTGAGAAATCGCTAGGTCCAAATTGCACCATGTCAATTCCGGGAACAGAGAGCGCATTTTCTATCTCATCCACGAGGCTCTCTGTCTCGATCATGATGGCGATGACGATTTCGTCGATGAATTTGGCATAGTCTGCAAGAGTCACTGGTTGCCCTCTGACGATTCCGTATCCCATGACCCGTCCATATTGGACCCCGTTGATGCCTCCCTGAGGAATCAGTTTGACTGATTGAACACATCTCCTGACGTCCTCGGCCGTACGGCAGTCAGCGAAAAGCATCACTGTGAAACCCGCCTGAATCGCCCGAGTGGCTATGTGAGTTCTTGGTTCCTGGTCTATCTTTATCATCGCATCCATACCTGTGATTTCACAAGCGCGTGCAAGGTGCTCAAGATCGTGAAGCGTGTAGGGCCCGTATTGGCCCGTAAATTCTGCGTAGTCAAATTGCTGAGAGTTGCCTACTATTTCCACAAGGTTGGCCCACGTACAGGAGTAGTGGGTTCCAATCGTTGGCTTTCCTTCTCTCAGGAGTTTCCTGAGTTTGTTTCTCGGCATCATATTGCTTTCCTTCATAGGTTGCTTCAATGGCGTATTGATTTAAGGGCTCGTAGCTCATTCCCGCTGGGGCTCGGCTAGGCACAGTTGTGTGTCTTCTTCGATCGTTTGGATAAGTTCACGTTAGAGCTTCAGAAGTTCTGCTGCATTATCGCCCAAAATCCTTTCCTTCTCTTTGTCGTCGATGTTCAACTCCATAATTCTTCCCACTGATCTTTCCAGATCCGAAATCTCATGAGGGAAGTCTGTTCCTAGCATGATCTTATTCGGGCCCAGGAAGGCGTATGTTGACATGAATACGTTGTTGTCGTAGCAGATGGAATCAGCCCAGACCTTTTTCAAATAGCGCGAGGGAGGTTCCGAGATGTTGATTTTGCATTCAGGATAGGCTTGGAAACCAGTATCGATTCTGCCACGAAGATATGGAAAGACCCCACCAAGATGGGAGGCCACCAGCTTGAGTGCTGGAAGCCTCTTCAGCACACCCTTGAAGACAAGTCTCAGTAAGGAAAGAGTCGTGTCTACTCCGAATCCTAGAATTGGAACAAGCCTGAAGTCGTCCATCGCCGGATAGTTGATGGGTGATGTCGGATGGATGTGCAATGGGACATCAAGTTTCACAGCCTTCTCAAAAACAGGCAGGAATTTCTCCAAGTCCAACGGTTGACCATTGACGTTGGACAAAAGCATAGCGCCTTTCAACCCGCAGTCTTTGACGGCCCGTTCCAATTCGATGGCTGCAGCTTCGGGGTCCTGAAGAGGCAGTGTGGCAAGTGCAGTGAAGCGATCATGATGCTTTTCGACAATCCGAGCGAATCCGTCGTTCGCAAGCTCAGCGAGTCTCCTCCCTCGTTCCGGTTCTTCTCGTTCGACGCCAGGAGTTGTAAGAGTCAGCACTTGTATGTCGACGCCATATCTGTCCATTGCCCGTATTCTATCTTCGAGGTTTAAGTGTGGTCCAACGACCACATTGTAATCGCCTGTGTAGCGAATCAGCAGTCTTCCCTGACGATCTGTTTCGACCGAAGCGTAACCTTTTCCTCTTTTAAGCTCATCTAGGTACCCCTTTGGGTAGAAGTGGTTATGAAAATCGATGATCAACTTTGGCTCCATTGCATATACTTGAGTTCATCACTTATAACAATCGGCACAATATCTGAAACGAAATGACGGAGGACATGGCTACCGTGAAATATGTGAATCTCGGAAGATCAGGTCTGAAGGTATCGCAGATCTGCCTTGGTTGCTGGTCTTTCGGAAACTCGCAAGAATGGATGGTCGAAATCGACAAAGCAAAACCCATGATTGAGAGGGCTATCGATCTTGGAGTCAACTTCTTTGACATGGCAAACTCCTATTCCCAAGGACGCTCAGAAGAAATCCTTGGAGAAGTCATCAAGAGGAGAAGAAACGATCTCGTCATTGCAACCAAGGTCTTCTTTCCGATGAGTGAAAAACCAAACGACCAGGGGCTGTCGCGTCTTCACATCATGCAGCAGATAGAGGGATCTCTGCGACGACTTGGCATGGATCACGTTGATCTATACCAAATTCATCGTTGGGACTACGACACACCTATCGAAGAAACACTTCGTACCCTAGATGATCTAGTGAGCATGGGAAAGACAAGGTACATCGGGGCATCAAGCATGTACGCATGGCAGCTCTCCAAAGCGCTCTGGACATGTGACAAACTGGGCCTCGCGCGTTTTGTGAGCATGCAGAATCACTACAACCTATGCTACCGAGAGGAGGAACGAGAAATGATCCCCTTTTGCCGAGATCAAGGAATCGGATTGATTCCTTGGAGCCCACTAGCAAGAGGCTTCCTCACGGGCAAGTACGCGCGTGGTAGAACTCCAGATTCGGCGCGATACCGCTCAGACCAGAACCTGGCGGAGCGATTCTTCAGGCCAGAGGATTTCGATGTCCTCGAGGAAGTTGTAAAGGTAGCCCAGGAAAAGGATGTGACTCCCTCTCAGATCGCACTTGCTTGGTTGCATCACAAAGGAGTAGTGGCACCAATAGTTGGAGCAACGAAGCTGCAGCATATCGAGGAAGCTGTTGAATCACTGAGTGTTCATCTTGAGGCAGATGACATTCGCCGCCTCGACGCTCCTTACAAACCACACAGCGTAATGGGACATGGCTAAGACGCTAGTTCAGCTGAATCCTTCATGAAAGCCCCTTCTCGGCATGGGTCCTGCATAAGCCTATCATCACGCAAGCGTTGTTGAATTCCGTCATCACATTCCATAAATAGCGACATGGGTGTTAGTCGAACAAATCGAGATGATACGGCGGCGAGCCAAAAGCGATGACTGAGCCAGCTTTGCGCAGAAACCCGGAGAAAAACATTCTCGCGGTAGTGACCTTCTCCCACCTTGCCCAGCATTTCTATGTTGGCTTGTCAATCCTCTATCCGTACATGATGTCAGATCTTAATCTGAATTATACGCAATTGGGTATTGTGACCGGCCTCAGCTCCACCATATCGGGTTTCCTTCAGATGATTTGGAGTCTTCTGAACCGATATGCTCCAAAGAGGATCTTGCTTGGAGTTGGAAATGCGCTTATGTCACTAGGATGTTTGATGACAGCCTCGGCTGGCAGGTTCGTAGAACTGGCTGGAGCAAACATTGTGAGCGGAATTGGACAAGCAGCTCAACATCCAGTGGGAACATCGATCATAACTGGCAGATTCAAACGGGAGAAGGTTTCAGGGGCACTATCGATTCACTATGGCTTGGGATATATTGGGAACATAATCAGCCCGGTTCTCCTATCATATGTGACAATACTTTTCGGTTGGCGCCGGGCTACGTACGTTCTCGCGATAGTTCCGCTCACGGCCTGTCTGGTCCTGCTCTACTTCCTAAGAGGTGAAGAATCTCCCTCAAAATCGATTCAAGGCAGACAAGAAACTAACCTGTGGAAAGACGTGAAGTCAGTTGTGCACATAAGGTCCGCGATCCTCATAATCGCAGTTCAAGCCTTTGCGAGCAGCGGCACAGGTATGGACATCATAACAACCTATATTCCTCTTTTTCTGAAGAACCAACTAAATGTAGGAATCATGGAAACCAGCGCGATCTACTCTGCTGCAGTAGTCGGA
>JALHTG010000045.1 GCA_022865705.1 Candidatus Bathyarchaeota archaeon
ACGTGCTCCTCTGCTTCATAGCCCTACTCGCAAACGCGTTATCAGCCATCAAACAAGGTTTGCCACACAGAATGCGCTCATCAATCCACTTCACAAGATTGACATGGAGAAGATAGTTTTGCAAGAAGCTGGCGCGCTAAGGGTTGGGCAATGGTTAAGGGGTTCGCCAGTCCAAGTCTTTGTGGCAAGTATATTCGCAAAGAACAGTGTAGCATCTCAAGAAGATTAGTCGTGTGTTCTTCAAGAAACACTTGTTCAACTTCGGTGTCAAAGGGCTGACGATACGGTGATGCTAATGTTGCCCTATGCCGCCAATTTTTCTGTCGATAATGAGCAGAAGTCGGGTGCATAGAGGTACATTGTTGCGATTCAACTATGCATTCTGTACGATCGGTGTTTAAGTCGGAGCTGCCCCTGTACAACATGTGAGGTGCGCAGACATAGTGTGAACTGGCACTTTACTGGTGACCAAGCGCAGTACTGGCAAAGCGGTTTTTGATGGATGCACATTCGCCTCCAGAGTTTTCGAACGGGATCTCTGGATATCCGTAGACGGTTCAGACCGTATTTTCACCACGTTGACACCGACCTTCAATTTCCGGTTTCCGAGACATTTCTTCTTCGCCAACTTCCAATGTCTTAGGTGTGGAAAGTGTTGCAAGCACTACATGCCAGTAAAGGTCCATAGTTCGGAAATAAGGAAATGGACTAACGAATTCAGGAGAGACATACTTGAGCATGTCTGGTGCTTCAGGAAAAGGGGTTACTGCACTGAGCGAGTATCCGAGGACTCCTGTGTAGACTGTGATCATAGCGTTAGATACATTGAGTCGAAATCGGTTGGCAAAGGATGCCCGTTTCTAAGAAGAGTCGGAGGCAAACCCTATTATGAATGCTGCATCCACGACTTGGCGCCAGAAACCTGTTTAGGCTATCTATGCCAGAAATCGCTGCCTGTTGCACATCTCAAATGGAAAGACGTAGACGAATTGATTGGCAAGATAGGGCTCTCTGGGTACACAGAGCTAAGCAGCTGAGTCCAGAATCTGACTGGATCAAAGAGGTTGAAGGTTCCGCAAAGGTGAAGCGCGCGCTAGGAAGATCTCGTACTCCAGCAAACTCAAGGTGGCTGAATGAATGTGTTAATTCTGAACAAGCAGCACCTTAGAGGGATCTCAGAGCACTCTCGGATGTCGTTTCCGGTCGAAGCATGTGGGATGCTTGTTGGTAAAAGAGGCCATCGCAAGAAGATCGTTGAGAGGGTCTGCCCAACGAAGAACATCCTCGCCTCAGCGTCCAGATATGAGATCGATCCACAGGAGTTGGTGAAGGTATTCGATGAGGCGGAGAGAGAATCGAAGGAAGTGCTCGGTTTCTACCATAGCCACCCTCATTGGCCGGCTCACGCCTCTAAGACGGACAGATCCTCAGCCTTCTACCCTAATTATTCCTATTTGATATACTCGAATCTAGAGGATGAAGCAAGGTCGTACGTCTGGAACGGCAGAAGATTCAAACCAGAAAGGATCAAGATCGTGTAATTCACAACATTTATCGTTGGATGTATCTTCACCCAGAGAGAAGCTCAGACACTCGGCATTGGGAAGAGTAGTCTTCACTACTTACGCAAGAATGCCCTTAGCAATAAGCCGTTCAAAGTATACCCGAAGATTGCTGACCGGCTAAGGCCAGCTGGAGTGCTGTGAGAGATTGGAGAAAAGTGAAAAGAGCATAGGCATCATTGTCTCTGATCTTGACGATCTTCGGGCTTGGATCAAACTTCTGATGGAAAAGCACCCCTCAATCCTTGCACCACTACCGACGGAATACTTTCTAGAGATAATGTCGATCCATATTCTGATTGTTGCCATACTGGAGTATTCGCTCAGATATGTCGGAAGAAGAATGAAATACTATCAATTGATCGACTATGTCAGCAGGAGTCCCGTTCTGACTGATCTAGAAAAGGACTGGTTGATACTGTTAATCCTGAGACGTCACACCATTGTGCATAACTTCGCTCACGCTGATGATGAACTGTGTAGAGACACGAAGAAGTACATCAAGAAGTTGAAGGTGGTGCCTGGTGAGCGAGATTCTTGGCTCACTCCATTCACCCTGCAAGAGTGCGACATGTGCCTAGGAATCGTGAGGAAGCTGATGATTCTGGACATTGTTTCGGATAGACTGACGACAGAACAGCGTGATATGTTCAAGCGAGATCTTGAAGAAACACATCGATGAACGGTTGCGTCTTTCTCAGACTGCTGCTTGGCATGGTATCTTTCGGACTGCCAATAACAAAGGTGCGCGTGGGTTCTTGTGCGGAAGAAATGTCTATATCGATCGAATCGGTCGTCAATAACTGAATCACCAATCCTGGAGACTGAGTTTTGGCAGCTCAGGGCAAGCGTCTGAAGATCTACATTTCAGGTCCATTGAGCGACGGCCGGCCGTCGTAGAAACAACAATCTGGCAAGATTAGGCCTTGGAATTGGAATAATCTCTCTCGTGTCGACTTTGCTTGGCCAAATGACTGGGAGCGTGATGTTTGAACTGGTGTACTGGCCGGCCATTTATCCTCTGGTTGAGTATTGGCGTGCAGCACAATGGCGGATCCTAACTTTCGTTTATCCCCTGGAAAGATCCATCATTACCTTGATTGCAGCTCTTGTTGGAGCGCCACTAATCAAGGCGATTAGAGCTTCCGGATATCAGATGGGAGGCAGATAGGAGAAGATGGAACTCTTCACAATTCATACCCAGTTGATACAACCCAAAAGCGATCTAGTTGGAATGATATTGGAAGCACTTGACAAGCAAGAATTGAAAGTCTCCGATGGCGACATTTTGGCAATTGCAAGCAAGGCGGTGACAATAGCTCAAGGCCGCCTAGCGAAATTGGAATCTGTGACTCCTTCCCAAAAGGCGAAGGAGATCGCCAGGAAGTACAATCTAGATCCTAATTTTACAGAGGTCATTTTACGTGAGGCCACGAGAGTCTATGGAGGTGTTCCAAAAACGCTGCTTACATTGAAAGAAAACATTCTTGGGCCAAACGCAGGTGTTGACCGCAAGAACGCCCCCATTGGATATGTGGCTTTGTGGCCTACAAAGCCTTTCATGACTGCGCAGAAGATAGCCAAGGAAATACTTGCGAGAACAGGTAAGCGAGTTGGCACGTTGATAGTTGACAGCAGGGTTACGCCTCTTCGCATGGGAACGACGGGCTTGGCACTGGCAGTGGCTGGTTTTGAACCCGTTAGAGATTGTCGCACCGATAAGGATCTCTACGGAAAGTCCATATCGATAACGAGACATGCCTTGGCGGACGATCTGGCCAGTGCCGCCCACTTGATCATGGGAGAGTCAAACGAGCAAGCGCCAGCAGTTTTGATAAAAAACGCTCCGGTAAAACTCGCAGATAAGGTAAAGCCATCCTCGGTTCTGATTTCAGCAGAGCAGTGTCTCTTCGCAAAGCACATGATGCAGAAGGCGGTCAGAGAGCTTTCCTGAACAAGTCTTCATCTTCTGAGATAAATAAATCGGAGACCGATGCATCTGCTTTCCAACTAACGCCATGCAGCCCTCTTACTATCGCCACTGGCACACTCTCTTTCCCCTGCCCCATAACCAAATCCGCGGCAGATGCTATTTCGTCGGCAATAGCTGTGTTCTTCACCTCCAAGACATAGTCAAATAGATCCGTCTGACCGCGATAATCTCTGAAAGGATCCATGCCGGCCAGTCCTATGGCGAAATTGACCTGACCGCGCCTGAATGGGCGACTGAAGGTATCCACGATTATCACTGCGACGTCCTTCCCTGTCATCTTCACTATCTGTGATCGGATCCGTCTGGCCGACTCATCTGACGATACAGGCAGGAGAGCGTATGCGTCTTCGCCCTCTACGTTTGATTTGTCTACGCCCGCGTTGACGCAGATCAGACCCTGCTTGTTCTCCACAACTAGAATTTCCGAAGCCGCCTTGAGTATACGTCTTGTCTCTTGCAGTATGAGCTCAACGAGTCTGGGGTCTTTTCGTGTGACTCCAATCTCTACTGCCTTGCTAGTAGGTTTCACATCACTCAGCCGCACTATTCTACCTTCGGCCTTCGACACCACTTTATGTGCGACAACTATGACATCGCCATTGGCTAGTGGAACTGTTTCCCTCTCCAAAGCGGCAACAATAAGCTCAGCCAGATTATCGCCTTTCTTCACCATTGGAAGACTTTCCAATCCAATGACGCTAACAGCCTTGACCATACACCGTCCTCCTCAACATATCGCTCTAACTGATTTAATGTATTAAGTAGCGCGCACAGCCTCCTTGAGCATCTTTAGGTGATCTTCGGCACTCATATCTGCCCGATTAGCTCCACACACGATTTCTTCAGGAGAGAATGCGTGGATGTGAATACTAGGTGCACGCGTTTCATCATGGATGACTCTTCAAACCAGGAAGTATGCAACTGAGAGGGTTGAGCGCTACCGGAGAAAGCTAGGGTTCAGCTATAGAGGTGTCGAGTTGACCGATGCGAGAAGATGGGGGCATTGCACCAGAGATCGGAAGCTAGTCTTCAACTGGCAGCTGGCTGCACTACCGAAGCATTTAGCGGACTACGTTGTACTGCATGAAATCAGTCATCTTTCAGAGTTCAGCCACAACAACCGTCATAGGATGAAGATCTTCTCTCTGTGTCCAGATTTCAATGACAGAGAACAGGAACTTCGCAACATCGTTCCCATGAGAAGCTGATTCGCGCGCTGTTGTCTGCGAACTCGCGAGAGACCAGTAGACTAGTCTAGTCCCGATCAAGATAAGACTAACGGGAGACTGGAGATTACTTTCATAAGTCCAGGTCTTTTCTTAAGAAAATTCTTGGATAGTTAATCTTTTGACCAGAGGCTGGAAGGAGTTAACCTTTCTAGTGCCGGCGCGCGCGGCGCTCTCTTCCATTTAAACTTCACACAATGAAGAATTGATATTCACCATTTCTTCCGCGCAAGGCTTGTCACATCGGCCTTGATAGCGCGCCACGAGAACTAGTTGGAGATTCCTGTGATCGGAGCCTTCGTTCCAGATTCGAGGACGATGAGCTGGCCTGTTTTCCTGCCAAGTGAGAGCTGGGTTGCACCTCTGAAATTTCTCACTCTGGCATCGCGAACCTGTACTCGGTCACCTTTGAAGATTCTTGCTGTCTGATTGTTCCATAGAGTAAGGGGGATTTCTCCGGTACCATCCGAGAGAGTCACGGAACAGATCGAGAATGGCACGCCGAACCTCGAGGTCACAGCCCTCACATCTGATTTCCTGGTTACAATCGCCTTGAAACAGACGCTTTTCAATCCTGACCTGAGATCGCTAATTTTCCTCTCACCGTTCGAGTCCCTGTGTTCTTCAACGGTATTGATGTAGCGTGAGAATTCATCTGGCAGATTTTCCAGCTCTTTAACCGAATGATCTGGGATATGAGCTTGCGCCACTGGCTTGCCCTCGACTGAGAACATGTATGTTGAAGAAGCTACACCACGTAGGCGCAGTTCAATGGAAACTCTTCCACATCGGGAGACGCCGTGGTCGCGTGCAGCCAGCATAGAAGCATGAAGAAGAGTAGCACTTACATTATGCTTCTCTGCAATCTGGAGGAGGTAAAGGATGTCTCTATCGAAACGGCCTATCCCTAGTAGGCGCCTTAAACCAGTTAAGATGTTTCAACCCATTACCTATATGATGTCGTTCGTAATAAAGCGGATACTACTCAATGTTTCTAATGTTTCTTTTCTAAGCAATGTCTAGGTCGGAACCAGCTCGTCGTTTGTGTCTCTCCAGCTCTTCTGAAAAGAAGAAAACATAATGTTCTGCATCAGCGCAGAAGAAGTCTCGAAGCGTTGATTTCGCTACCAGTTGCCTACGAGAAAAATATTAGCGCGCGCTTGTCTTCATAGAAAACTTAATTTCTGAAGAGAACGACATTTCACATGAGGTGAATCTCTATGCCGGAGACGAAATGCCCCAAGTGCGGAAAGAACAACACATACGACTTGAATCCGCCCTATCGATGCCTATATTGCAGAGAACCACTGTAAGCAACGTGAAATGCTGGCGCGCTTAAATGTCAATTCTGCAAGAAGCTGGCACGTTTTCCTTGACCGTTTCTAGATCTGTGTGAGGTTCATTCTCTTTTGAATGAGTGTTGGCAACAGGCCATAACAAAGCTTACGGCCGGCCATCCGAGAAATCCTTAGATGATCAAAGGGTTTTGGTGAGCATGGCGGTGACAGAAAATCAAGTTGCATGGTGCAACTACCGCGCGAGGCTATTGCAGTATTGCTTTTTGCATGTAGATGTGGTGGTGCTACCCTTGCTGCGCTTTTTGTCAGAGCGCGCGCTCGCAGACTGTATTCGAAGAACTGCGTATCTGCATTTGACTATCAGACATAGTTCATGGTAATTCTGGAAATTGTAGATAAGACATCGGCGGCATCCCTTACGGATGGCGTCTGGGTCTTTGATTCTCCTTCGCACGATCACGAGGCCTGCTTGATTGCTAGAAGGGTTTGCGTCGCTTAAAAGAACCACGCGTGGTGGTGGTGCGCACGAAGCTTCTCTGAGAGTCTCTTGAGGTTCACAGTTGACGTGGATCTTTCTGGGGTCTCTCTTTGTTTTAAGTAGCGAAGGGTTGAATGAAGACCGCGCTTTCTTTCTTGCCACATGTAATTGGTCAGAGGCAAATCCGAAAGCATAGAGTAAATAGAACGCACTAGGTTTCTTCCGCAAGCATTGTTCCGAAGGCAATTGACCTGGAACAAAAAATCGAAGAGCGATTAGTTAGCTCAGATGATCAAGCGCCCGTCTGACAATGAGTTCTTAGAACATTCAATAATAATCAAACAATATTGCTCAAAGACGAAGCGCGCGCTAATTTGAAGCCGAGCAGGCACACTGAGTTTCACACCCGCTCGCTCATCTCACGTCTATCTGTTCGGATTCATCAGCCAACTGCTTGATCATCCGCGCGCGCTTCACTCCATCAATTCTTAAGCCAGAGCGGCCGGCCGTAGCTGGCGCGCGCTACCATATCATGATCTTATGGCAGTCTCTGGAGTTCTATGATATCAACATCCATTTGCTTTGGCAATCCTGTTTTGATCTCATCCTTAGCTGTAAAGTATATAGTCTGCCAACCAGCCTTGGAGAGACGCTTTAGCATATCGAATTCGTTAAGCAGTCTTTCAGAGTCAGCATGAATGAATGGTTCTTCGACGATAAAGAATCCTTTCTCTCCCTTCAAGAGCTCCTGGCCGAGCGCCATTCTTATCGCTGTGTAAAGCTGGGTCCACTCACCTCTACTTAGCTCTGAAGCTTTCTGCAGCTTTTTTCCCTGCGAACGCGTAACCAATATTGCTCTACTAGAGGAGTCATACTTTACTTCTTCAAACATTCCACTAGTGATACGTCTAAAGATCTTGGATGCTGGGTTGCGCTTTCCGAAGAGCTCTTCTGACTTAGCCTTCTCCCGGGACTCAAGTTCCTCGAAGATCCTATATGCCTCTCTAGAGAGTTCAGCATCCTTTTCGATTCGCTCGATGTAATGGCCTAACCATCTCACGAGTTCATCCAGTGACCATAAGTTCGCTACCTGGAAGTCGAGAGTGAAGTCTGAGAATTCATCAGTGAATGGCAACTGTTGCGCGTTATCTGAGAAAACCTGTATGGCTTTCTGATGTTTCTGCAACTGCTTTTCGATCTCTTCTAGCCTCTGTCTTTCACTTTCTTGCCGCACCCTTTGCTCCTCTAGCTTGTTTCCATCGTATTCAACAGGAGTGCTGGGATCGATCTTCTGACGTAGTTTCGCTAACGCGTCTTCGGCCTTCTGCATAAACTTCCCCGGATCCCTTTCGTCGATTTGAAGATCCTTTGCTAAGATGCCCTTTTTCTGATTGAACGTTGCTTCTTTCTCTTCTCTTTCCTTGCTTATTCTAGTGATTTCTTCTTCAGCCTCTTCCACAGTTACGACTCTTGTTCGCACGATTTGCTGTGCGTCTTTGAGAAGTAGTCGTCTTGTTGTTTCTAACTGTGCTAGACCGCGGTCGCATTGAAGCCATTCATAAAGCGACACCAAGAAGGTAAGGAACAGAATGAATGGTAGAATCAGGGAGATCAATCCGAAGCCAAAGATAGCTACTACGGCGAATGCAACGACTGTGGAGACTAGCAAATACTTTGATTGTTCCTTCCAAGACCCTATCTCTCGTTCGAGACGAGGCCGTCTTTCCTCGTCTTCACCGAAGTTTGAAAGTCTGCCCTGTAATGCAGAAATCCGATTCTTATCCGGAAATTCTCCTAGTGCCTGCGAATTCTTCTTTGCCTCATCGAACGCGGCTTCGAGTCTGTCGAATTCCGACTTTTTCTTCGCTTTCTCGAGGAGTTCAATAGTCTCTTTTGATCTCTTAAGACTCCATCTCAGGTCAAGCTTTTCTTTCTCTAACTTGTCTATGCCCTCAGACCTAGCTTTGTCAACATACTCTCTTATGTTGTCTCTGAGCTTTTTTGCGTCGTTTAGCTTTGTTCTGACCTTATGAGGATGCTTGTCGAGGAGCTCCAGTTTCGGAGCGAGCCTACCCCTCGCAAGGAGTTCATGCCTTATCCTACCGATGTCCTCAGTTCTAACGCCGATGAGCTTGTCAGTAACCCTTCCATAGAACTCATCTTCATGACTGATTTCCAGATCTGCATCTTCAATCACGAATATGTTCTTCAACTCTGTAGGGGCCAGTTCCAATCCAGGAATATCGGAAAGGCGCCTTTTGTCCCCCAGCTTGAATTCCTTTCCTTCCTTCTCAACCACTATGTATCCTGCAGGCGTCTCATCAACTTCTTTGTGACGAACGAACTTGGATCCATCTCTACCTAAAAGCATCCTCAAGATGGCATCGATTATCAGAGTCTTGCCCGATCCTCCCGGACCGAAGATGATGGACACGTTGCTCTGAAACTTGGCGTGGAATGGACGCAGTGTTCCGTACCTTTGGATGTTAACTTCCTTTATCCTCATAGTATCTTCCTTGCAGCTTTCAACTGAGACAACACTTCAATTGCCCGATAATCGATGTCATCCTTATTTTCGGCCAAATCCTTTCTGATCTGAAGCAATTGCTTGAAGTCATGGTAGATCGGGTGTCGAAGAACATCCTCGACGTTGCTGTACCTGTTCTCTTCTATCTGGGCACTTCCCGCATTTTTTTTCAATAATTCGCTAAACTCGGACTCACTCATCTCACCATGGCCAGTGACAGCAATCCTTACCTCGCAAGGTTCTCCAGCGTGACCTTCCACCCATTCTCTGATTTCCTGAAGTGTTTTGGTCTCAAAGCCAGGCCTAGTCTGAACCTTAAGCTTATCATAGTAGAAGGAGTTGATGGGGATCTCTTTGACGTCTCCTTTCTCGGTGTCCAGAAGAGCGACTTTTCTTTTCCCTAGGTGTTTCCAGCTTAGAGATGTGGGAGACCCCGGGTAGACAAAGAGGCTGCCTCCACCCAAATCCTTTTTGACGAAATCTGCATGAAAATGACCAGCGAGAACGTAGTCGAAACCCAATCCAGAAAGTGTGTAGCTATCTATGGGAAAGTACTCTCTTTCTTTTTCCTCGCCAAAGTCTGCAAGCGCGTAGCTGATATCAAGCGTGCAGTGGAGGAGTAATATGTTTACGAGCTCCTTTTCCTTCGCCTCACGTAGGCTGGCTACTAGCTCCTCTGACGACTTCTCAAGAAAGGGAACCCCGACAATGTTAGCCTTCTCTTGTTTTACAGCATCCAAGGGAAGTTTAGTCAAAATACGGAGGTCAGAACCGAAGTCGAGATTTTTCCTGTAAGCTTCTCGATCATGGTTCCCAGGAATAACAATGATTTGAAACTCGTTTCCCGAAAACAGTTTAGTTCTGAGCTCGGGTCTAAGTGCCTCTGCATCCTCCTCGCTTTCGAAAAGGTCACCACTAACTGTAAGTACGTCGACCTTGTTTTTCCTTGCAACCCCCAGTACTTCTCGTAAAGTATCAAGAGTTCTCGAATTGTTCCTACTCAAATGCAGATCTGACGTATGAAGCAGGCGAATTGTTATCCCTCCTTCAGTTCTTGTTGCGAAAGGGTGTGCTTATGTTCCCTCTCTGATCATATTGGGATCCTTGGTAGTTATTACTTTCCGTAGTTCGCACGGCCGGCCGGCCTTGCCTAGAGCTGTCGGCAACACTACGAGCGTGTTCTTGCAACAGGAATTTTCAGCTATGGTCTGCTGGTAAAGCCTAGCCTCAACTCTGCCAGGCCAAACAAGAGACGCCTCAACATGCTTCTGCGATACGCGTTCACCAAGCGACATTAGCTAACTAGATCTCGATAACGTCATGTGTGGGTTCTTCCTTCTTAACTGGTTTCGGACTCAACCCATCAACGTTTCTCAGCAGCAAAGCGAGCTTATCATCTTCAAGAAGCTTCCTATACTCCGTCAACTCTTCGGAAGACCTCAATAGTACGCCTCTCTTCTTCGTTGGTCTACCTGCTTCATCAACCGGATTCAACTCCACAGCCAACCTTGCAGGAACCCCTCTGAACGGAGGCATCCTCAACACGAACACACCTAGAACAGTGGTCGGCTTCCTCTCCCAATCCTTACCAGACTTCAAAAAATCGGCAAGCTTAGACTCCAAGCACGGCACACCACTAACGCAATCTACCGATCAACAGAAAAGCCTTTGCGCCAAACACACTACGTAACACATGGAGAGAACAACTATGAATGAAGTGACTGTCATATGCCCAAAGTGCGGCGAAAAACTACAGATCACGTTGACTCCAATGCCAGAACAGCCTTCCGACAAGAGGCCAGTGAAGACAGAAAAACAAGCCCAGGCCAAGACTATATCTGAACCGAAAGTAGAGTTGAAAGTTGAAGCTATCGACTGGAAGCCTTGGAAGGAGGGAACAGGTGAGTCGGTGAATATGTTGGAAGCCATGGAGCTTTTCACGAAGATCCAAAAGGCTGGTGGACAGCTAGAGCATGGCGGCTACAGATACTGGATATTCGGGAGAAACAAGGATATGATCGCGAGGAAGAAGCTCTGAAGTTGCTTCAAGAAAATATATTCTGGAGTGCGGTAGCTCTGCGAACAAATCCATGATGTATGGAGAAATGTCTTTTGTGACTTTTGCTAATAGCGGCAGGGCGGTTGGTGCTTTCCGAAGTGATCGAACAGCCCAGCCCTCCGGAAACGCGCTGTCCTCTTTACCCGTAGTGAATGAGTTCTTTCTCCTCAAGTGTTTTCTTGAGTATGGTTACAGCACGATAGACTTCTTCTTCCTTCTTTGCTCCTGTGACCACAATATTTCCACTTGTGAAGAGGAGAACAACAACTTTGGGATCTTCCATGCGGTAGATCAAACCCGGAAACTGTTCAGGCTTATACACAGCCCTTTCTAACGAGTAGGTTGATTTTTCCAAGTCTATGGTTCCGCCCAATCCGCCTGACGCGACTATGTTCTGTATCTGAATATCAGGTCTCCCATTGATCACGATTCCGCTCTTCTTGAGGTCGTCCACAACCTTCATCACAGCTTTCTTAGATTGTCGCTCAGACTTCGCTCCAGTGCAAACCATCTTTCCGGATCCAAAAATGAGGGTGGCTGTCTTCGGCTTCTTCAACCTGTAAACGAGACCTGGGAACGTTTCGGGACGATACTGGACGCCTGGAATCGTTCGAACAATGGAGCGAAGATCAAGACTCTGCCCGAGACTCGCAGTAGAAACAACGTTCTGAATGCTTACCATCGTCTCCACCCCAGCTTCTAGATCAAATATGCTTGTTGGACGTAAAAGGATGTTTTCAAGACGTTCTATAGAGTATCTCTTCTCTCGGTGAATCTCTTGGTGCGCACACACACTTTTGACCGGACGAAACGAACGGACGACGATTGTTGGAGCAGGAAGCGCGTGAGACGTTAGATCAAACAGAACACTTTAATTCCTGGGGTGTATCAACGTGGTGTCAGTATACAGTGGATTCCTACTTGGTAAGGTCCGGTGTATAACTAGCTAGAAAGGGATGTGAAAAACGCATGGGTTACGAAAGATCTACCGGCCCCAGAACAATGCATAAGGCGACTTGTGCTGAGTGTAAGCAAGAATGTGAAGTTCCATTCCAGCCTACTCAGGGAAGGCCGGTCTACTGCAGGGAGTGCTTCCAGAAGCATAGAAGTTACTAGAAAGGTCAATCCTTAGCTGTAAGGTAGCTTAGCCTCTCTTTTTTTGTATCCTTTGCTATTCATGGCCTGCTTCTGTCATATTCGCTAGTCTTTTTTGTGTGTGTGTATACCTTGGTGCGGCCGTCGTGAATTGAACCGTTAGGTCAGTAATGGTGGTGGTGCTATCAATGGTGCGGCCCGCGGAATTTGAACTTCGAAAAGCACGCGCTGTGTGAATCGTAATCGCATTCAGGCGGCAGATTTGATTAGTGAGATGGGCAGGCCGGCCGTCGGCCGTAGAAACAAGCCCAGGCCGAGACTATATCTGAACCGAAAGTAGAGTTGAAAGTTGAAGCTGTCGACTGGAAGCCTTGGAAGCAGGGAACAGGTGAGTCGGTGAATATGTTGGAAGCAATGAAGCTTTTCACACAGATTCAGAAGGCTGGTGGACAGCTAGAGCATGGCGGCTACAGATACTGGATTTTTGGGAGAAACAAGGACATGATCGCTAGGAAGAAGCGGTGAAGTTGCTTTACGAATAGCAATACTTCGGATGGTAACGTGCCCCGTAACTAAGTTAATTCAGCGACTTAGTTAAATAAAATATACATATCTTGATAGTTGACTGTTTCTATTCAACTAAGTTCAAGAGCGGAAAGAGCAAGTCGATCGTTCTTGGTGAGGCTTCGATGAGTGTAGCCCCGTACCTCGCTTCTCCTGAAGAGACTGTTCGTAAGATGCTGGATGTTGCTTAGCTTAGACGAGGCGAAACTCTCTACGATCTTGGCTGCGGCGATGGAAGAATCGTTCTAATAGCCGCCAAGGACTACCAAGCGAAAGCATTCGGAGTCGAGATCAGGAAAGATCTAGCAACTGCTGCCCAACAGCAACTTAGAAAATTCCATGTTGAAGAGAGAGCCAGAACAATTCAAGGAACCCTCTTCGATGTAGATCTGTCGCGCGCGCTCGAGCCGAGGATGCTAGTCAAAGTTTATCTTGGCCACTCTGCAAGAATTTGGGTAGAGGATCATTTCTGTGTTTTCAGCGCAAGATGTTGATTAGAGGTGGTCAGTCGTGAGTTCTCCATATTTTTTTGTGAGACATACTTGGATCCAGCGTGTTGACGTCGAGAAACTGGCAAAGGATTTAGGTTCATCGTTTGAAGTTGTTTCGTTGGATAGGGCTGAGCCTGGCCCAACGTCGATTGTTGGCCGCGAGACTCGAGAGACGTTTCTTGTAAAAGGAGACACATTGCGAGTGTATCTATCGCCTACCAAGGCTACTTTTTTTCAGAAGGAGAGAAAACCTTTCACACAAAATGACCTCAGACTCAGAGAGAGGATATTTGCGATATACCCACACAGTAGGTCAACTCCTTTTCCATGGGGCTTTATGCAAGAACCTCGCTTCGAAGTTGAAGCCGCAACAAAGTGATAGAAGCATCTTCTGACTGCTCTGATGTTTATTCGTCTAGCGCGATACGGCCGGCCGTAGATCAGAGAACTCTAGAATGGATCTAGCTCACTTGAGAATAGCCTTCTCCCTACAGAGTAACCTGCAAGGAGCTTTGAGGCGCATGCTTGACCGTTCACCAAGCGGCAGGAGGCTTCACGGCCGGCCGTAGATGGGGTTGTTCAATCCTGCTTTGACGAGGATCTTGTGGATCGTTCGATGGCTGATAGGGGTGATTTCGCTGCCTGCATAGTTGCGCAGGTAGCCTTCTATTCGGTTGGGTCCCCAGAGTCGTTAGCGCGCGCGCACGGGTGACCTGATCGCAAGGAAGATGATTGAAGAGGAAAAGATTCGAGAAGATTATGCCCGAAGCCTCATTCGAGAACTCAAATGATTAGGTCTCAGAATCAAACTCGCCTTTCGCCTCTGCCCTTCTTATCTTGGGGAGAACATCTTTTTCCATCCAGTCCGAGACCGTGTTATACAGTTTTTGGTAATACTTCTTTGTCAAGTGTTTTATCAGGCCGAGATTCTTCATTTTGTTTAGGTATCTCCACTTCATGCTGCGGGAGATCTTGTTTCCCATCAGTCTGTCGATATCCAGTCTCTTGAACACTCTGGGCAGCCGGGCGAAGGTACGTACTATCTCGTGAGGAAAGGCCGTTATTGTATCTCTAGTGAGTTTGCGCCTTCCACGCGAACTGTTTCCATCGGAGGCTTTGCCTTTCATTCGTTGTGGCCTGCTGTAATCGAGGGAAGGAGCCCATAAAACGTTTTCGCGGTGAGCTCCTACAGGGTTACTAACTGGCAGCTTCAACTGGTCCGCGGCTGGAAACAACGACAACAATGAGAACCTGGTCGTCCTGGACAGTCAAACATGGTCAGCGGCATTTGAGATTCAGTTTCAACAGATCTACAGCATAGCCACATAGCTTTCGCTAAGCGCGGTGAAGATGCGAAAAAGTAGCGGTGGACTAGGCGGATTGGACGAAACGGGCCTCGTAAGAAACCTGATTGCGCTTCTCTGTGTCATGGAAACGAGGGTCCAGCATCAGGCAGGGAACGGCGGGCGACCCATCCTCGAAGTCAACGGCCCGGGCGTTTCCATCCGCTAGGGCTCTCAGGGCCGCTTTCTGGTTGACGAAGTCACTCGTGATCAAGCCGCGAATGAGGTAGTCTCCACCATACTTTCCCCTCACAATCCTTTTAGCGATCGAGGCCCCGGAAACAAACTTCTCGGTGTACCCTAGCTTCTGCAGCTCCTCAACTTCGAGGACCAAAGGCAGCGTTGTAGTTCCAAACTTCACCATTTCTCATCCACTCTGGGGCGTTCTTTCAAGCGGCTTTATCCTGTTCACTATGTCGACGAGTAGGTCTGCAAGATCGTGATATTCTGGTAGCTTCATTTGAGAGGACGGATAGGCTTCTATCTCGGCGTAATCCAAGCCGCCCATCATATACCTGGTGACGCGCAGGACTCGATAGTTGCCGTCTACCCCAAGGATTGAGTTGTGAAGATGAATCAAGTCGCCAGCCCTCCAGGTGCCAGCTGCATAGGTATCATCGATAACGGCGATGATTCTGTCTCTTGGTGTTGAGTTCGCGCTCAAAATAGTCTGGGCCCAGGCGTCAAGAAGCGTCTGATCATCAAAGGTTTTGTCAACATAAACCCTGGACTTCGCAAGGGTTGGATAGGCCGCCAACACCGCGCGCGCAAGAGCTCGCCCGCCTCAGCTTCCTGACAGACAATGAAAAGAAAGCCCTCGGAGCCACCATGGAGAAGAAATGAAAAGGGCCCGAAGAAAAGCGGAACATGCGCGATTCAGCTTCTGAAATCAGCCAGAATATTCGAGCAGGCGCTTGCGTACGCTATGTGAAAGAGTCTCAAACCTGAAAACCTAGCAGTGTCGTCGTTCGTATAGGTGTGTCTTTCTATACGTGTATCCGTATTTGCTGGATCGTGTTCCCCATGTCACATCTGACTGAAACTGTTCCCTTTGACATTGGACGGCCGGCCGTATTCTATACCACGCCAACCGCTATTAGAATGCTGATGAAATTTAGGGCGCGCGCTTGCGAGACAAGAACACAATCCTAGTTGACAACTTGAGAACATATCGATCTCAAAGTCTAAGTATTGCGAAAACCTTCAAGACAAACAGGGGCTCTGATTGAGGGACCTTTTTCCGTACGTCCTGTTTGCGTACCTTGTCATCGAACGGGTGCTATGGTGACATTGAATGTCTCATAGAACCAACATGATTTGGCGTGGCAAACGTATTGAAACTCTCGAAGATCTAGTTCCTCCGAATCCGAAAATGGTCTTCGTGGGCATCAATCCATCCTGCGTCAGCGTCGAAAAGGGCCATTATCATCAAGGGAACTTAGGAAGGAGATTCTGGCAAAGACTACAGACCTATGGGATCATGGATTCTAGGGCAAAAGGCAACGAAGATGACCAACTATTTCTGTCAGGTTTCGGCATTACAGACCTAGTGAAACGACCGACTCCGAATTCGAAGAAGTTGGAGGATGAAGATTACGTTGAGGGGTGTGAAGCCCTTCGCCGTAAACTCCGCAAATGGAATCCAAAGTATGTTTGCTTCATCTACAAGAAAGCCGCTAAGAGATTCCTAGAAATGCGACTGAGGAATCGGACCGGGCTC
Source organism: Candidatus Bathyarchaeota archaeon (assembly GCA_022865705.1). Classification (GTDB taxonomy): domain Archaea; phylum Thermoproteota; class Bathyarchaeia; order 40CM-2-53-6; family JALHTG01; genus JALHTG01. Next base: position 16,357 of record JALHTG010000045.1, read on the forward strand.
CTAGATGATGACATGATAGGAAAACCCAAGGTTTTCTTGATGCCTTCACCATTTGCTCCGAAAGAAGAAGAATCAAGGATCATGCGAGAATTGAAGACTCTAATTGAAGCAAATCACAAGAAGCTCTGACTATAGCAAAGGGATCCCGCCCAGAAAATGAACTAGCGCGCGCGCCCGCACAGCACATAGCGGAAGGAACAAAAAAGAGCATACGGCCGGCCTGGCCAAGAAGGCTCTCGTTGTACCTCTTATGAGTCTCTCCTTCCTTTCTGGCGGGCGATGCTTGCGATCCGGTAGACTAGGCTCAAAGATCAAAGCCTTATCTGCAATTTGCGGTAATTCATAGCGAGGTGAAATCTTGTCTAAGAAAGCGAAGAAAGGGAAGAAACCAGCAAAAAAAAGATGAAGCGAAAGAAGGTTGCTCGGCCAACGCCTAAACCAGCGCCACGGACCGAGGCTCCACCGCCAGCACCAACACCCGCACCTCCGACAGAACCCCCATCAACCCCACCTACAACTACCGCCGAGCCCCCGAAAACGCCAACCGTGTAGGCCGGCCGACGCGCGACCGGGCGGGATTCATACCTAATAGGGTTCAAAACCATCATTCAAAGATGGCGTCCAAAACTCGGCTTAGGTCACGAATCTGACAGCCCCCATGATCGTGCTACTGGTATTTCTAGCCTTCGATAAGATTTAGACTTCGTCAAGGTGCGAGTCCGCGGAACTCGACCCTTATTAGGTTCGAATACCCCGACATGAAAATCAGACCTGAACAGAATACCCGCGAGCTAGCCGCCAGCGATCGCAGGAACTATGAGGACCTCGTCCTCGTCATTGATCGCCACATCGAGACCTTTGAATTGGCTCATGTGTTTCTTGTTGATGAAGACGTTTATGAACGGTTTGATTTTTCCTGTTTCGTCGAATATGAGTGAGGTGAACTGGTCGCCATAGGTTCTCTTAAGGTGTTCCAAAAGTTCTCCCAATGTCTTGGATGAGATCTTCAACTCCTTGTGTCCCTGAGCCGCATCCGATACCCGGCCGAAAAGCCTCACTTTCGCCATTTCGTTCACCTTCTACCCCGTCAGTTCCATGTAATGCGGCGGTTCACGATGAACCTTCTCCACAAGGCTTGTGTCGAATATTTCTTCTCTGCTGAGAGATCTCTTGATGTAGCCCATTCGCTGGAGGACTGGGACGAATCGCATCGTCGAGTCGATGTAGTATTCAGGTAGGCTCGCGCAGTACCTGGGTGAGACCTTCAACGCTTTGAGAATGAAGTCTTTATCCACTACTCGCATTACTTTCGCCACGATCTCTGCTGCTCGATCCATACTATTCCTCAAAAGATTCGATGCCTCTTCGTGCAGTTTAATGAACTCACCGACCTTATCGTGACTCCTCTCCAACATGGTCTTCTTCACCACAATACCATAGCTGGGATTGTATGGCCATAGTTTTCCTGGCGGGATCACGTGCCGAGACTTGACTGCTCTCTCACATAGGACGGCAAGCGGGGGCGTACCAACAGTTGCGTCTATCTCCCCTGAAACCATAGCTTCGGGTATGAAGTCAGCCCAGTCATAGTTCTTGACGTTCACCTGATCTTCCAGTCCGCTCTCTCTCAAGAGATTCCGAATTATCACGTCATGTATCGATCCTCTAGGAGGTGAACCCAGAGACGTAAACTGCTTGAGAGTCTCCTTCACGTTGCCGTTCATCTCATCAAGGCTCTTGAATTGTGGCTTTGCCACAAGGACTGTGCCTTCCACATGGCCGCCAGCAACACAGATGATTTCAACACCTCTCTCAATACCGATCATAGTAGGTGGAAGTCCAATATACCCCAGGTCAAGTTCATCCTTTTCTAGAGAGGTGACTATTGCCGGCCCACCGCCGAAAAGCTTCCACTCAACCTCTTCACCCAGTCTCTTCTGAATCCAGTCAAGACCTCTCAGGATGAAAGATGTGTGATATGCCGTTGTCAGTTGTCCGATTCTAAGCACTTGTCTTCACCTATCTCAAGCTTAGCGCGCTACTGGTCAACTTCTCCATCAACTATCTTCAACGCGTCGTCCAAGGCGTCGACTCCCTGATCCACCTGCTCCTTCGTTACGATCAGTGGTGGTGCGATAATGAAATGATTGATCCAAGCCATCAGGTACACTCCTCTATTGAAGAGCTCCGCTGCAACTCTGTCAACCATGAGCGTTTGTCCGGTGAATTTTTCTGGCCCAGTGTTGAACGGTTTTTTCGTCTTTCTGTTTTTGGCCAGTTCTACTGCCCAGAAGAGGCCGATCCCTCTTATGTCGCCTACAGAGACGTGTTTTTCCTTGATCTCGTTTAGTCTCTTTCCAAGATATGCTCCTTGTTTTCTGACGTTCTCAAGAATGTTGAGTCGCTTGTACTCCTGTATCACGGCAGGGACTGGTGCCATAGCCAGCGGATGTGCCTCATACGTGTGACCATGCGCGAAGTAGTTCTCTTCAAAATAGTCCGCGATCCTTCTTGTTGTGGCTGTTATGCCCAATGGAGTGTACGCGCTGGTGCTGCCCTTGGCCGTGGTAAGTATGTCTGGTTTAACCCCCCAATTATCTACAGCGAACCATGTTCCAGTCCTCCCCCAACCAGCCATCACCTCGTCAACAATCAGCAAGATATTCCTATCATCAGCTATCTGTCTCAATCTGGGCAGATACTCTTTCACCGGGACGAGAACGCCGTTAGTTCCAACAACAGGCTCCACTATTATTCCAGCCACATTGCCTTCGTTTGCTATCATGTAGTCGAGGTATTCAGCACATGTGATTCCACAGGCAGGGTATTCCTGTTGGAAGGGGCATCTGTAGCAGTAGCAATCTGGGGCGAAGATTGTTCCAGGGATTTTGTTGGATGGTTCGGAGAACCAGCGCCTCGGGTCGCCTGTGACGGCAATAGCTCCAGCGGTTGACCCATGGTATGACGTGTATCTGGAGATGATTTTGTATGCGCCTTTGGGTTTTTGGTACATGCGGGTTATCTTTATGGCGGCCTCGTTAGCCTCGGTGCCTGCTGTTGAGTAGAAGATCTTCTCCAGGCCTTCCGGTAGCACCTTCATTAATGCTGCGCTTGTTCTTGCGCGAATCTCAGTTGCAAACGCAGGACTGATGTAAGGCATTTTCCTTGCTTGTTCAACTATGGCTTCGATTACTGCTTGGTTCTTGTGGCCTAGATTGACGCACACCAATTGGGACGAGAAGTCTAAGAACTTCTTCCCTGACGCGTCAAAAAAGTAGACACCTTCGGCGTCTACAATATTTTGGGGTTTCTTCCAGTTTTTCTGGACTCTCCATGTGCCGTACATGTGTTTTGCTACAAGTTCTGCAGTTTCATCTAGCTGCATGGACAAATTCGTTATCTCCTCGGTCACTCGATTGAGCAAAGAGACTCCATTAGATAATAGTGTTTCTAGCGCGCCAGTTTGGTCGGAAATCTCTTTAGACATGTGTATCCGCCCAGAATGGTGTTGATCGTATCTTGTCTGGAAGACCGTGTTTGATGGCGGATAGAACGTTGATCGGCATTGCGATGAGGCAGAGGAGCGTGTGGATGAATGCGTTTCTTAAGCGCGCGCGCTCATGGAAACAGCGCGAAACATTGGGTTCTAGTTCCCCATCCTACATCCTAATAGTCTCAAGAATATTTGGCCATCTCCTGAAGATTGCAAGGAGAATTGACAGCTGAACGGGCACAATCACAATCGCTCTCGGAGCGACTGAGACAAGGGCACCCCAGAGTGTTGGCATCAGACCTAGTTGCCAAACGATAAATGCCGCCGCAAGATATCCAGTCAGAGCACCAAGAGCGCTCAACCATCTCCAGCGCGTGAGAACTTGGGCAAGAATACCCACAAGAAAATATGCTAGAACAAATGAGGGAATATCCACTATCGGAAACTTGCTTGGAATTCCAGCCAGAAATCCGACTATGATTCCTCCGATTGGACCTGAGAGGGTTG
>JALHTG010000046.1 GCA_022865705.1 Candidatus Bathyarchaeota archaeon
ATCATGGCAAGCATACGACGCCCCTCAACAATCGGCAAGATCGAAGCCTTCCATAAGGCATACGTCCAAGAAGCATGGATGTTCAATTCGCATCAGGGATTCGTCCACTACTGGAACTACGAGCGACCACACCAAGGAATAGGCTACCTCTATCCAGCAGACATATACTTCCGCGACCTAAAGAAAGGGACACATGTTGGGGGATAGAACAACGTAGCGGTTTCCATCTCGTATCCGGAAATCATTTCACTGCTGATAAGAGTCGCTTTAGCGCGATGGTATGGGAAGAACGTTTGTTAGACGAGAGCGCTCAGTCCATACTATGAGCGCTCTTGTTTGTGGTTTAGATGTGCATAAGGATTCAACTTATGCAACGATTCTGGATAGTGAGGGTAAGATAGTTAGCCAGAGAAGAATGAGTAACGAGACAGTTCTCTCGTATCTGTCCAGTTACTCGGTGGACAGAATCGGTATGGAGTCTTCTAACCAAGTGACTCCACTATACCGAGCGTTGACAAAGAACGGATACGCAGTATCGGTTTCTCATCCTAAGAAGACACGTTACATAGCGGAGGCGAAGATAAAGAGTGATCGAGTTGATTCTAAAGCCATAGCGGAGCTGGTGAGATTGAATGCGTTACCCCAAGCATACATGCCTGATCAGGAGACAGCGATACTGAGAGAGAAGATTAGGCGAAGAGCCTTCCTAGTAAGAGAACGAGTAAGACTACGAGTCAAGATCAAAAGCATACTAACCTACGAAGGAATCAAACCTCAGATCGATCATGGTTTGTTCACTGAACTAGGCGTTGAATGGCTTCATTCACTGGCGCTGGAACCCGTAGAATCATACCTGCGAATCATCAAAACATTAGACAACGAGATCAAACAGCTTTCCAAACACCTCAAAGAACTAGCGGAGAATGATGACGACATCAAGCTTCTAATGACGATGCCTGGAGTAGGATACTACACGGCTCTACTCGTCAAATCTGAAATTGGAGACATCAACAGGTTCAGTGACGGCGATAAATTATGCAGCTACGGTGGTCTCGTTCCGTCTACACATGCTTCCGGAGGCACCGTTCGACATGGAAGCATAACCAAGGAAGGCAGTAGATGGCTACGATGGGTAATGGTGGAAGCCGCAATGACACACGTTCACAAATATGATACTGCAATCACGAAAGCATATCACCGAATAGCTGAACGAAGAGGAAAACAAGTAGCAACCATAGCCGCAGCAAGAAAACTACTCCTGTGCTGCTACGCCGTGTTGAAGAATAGACAACCGTATTACGATCAGATCTGAAAAGATTCCTCGTGAAAGCGCTGTCCCGCAAGTGGACGTTAGCACGATTGAGGAAGGTCTGGATGCGAAGCCATAATGCCGCAACAGTCGGCGAATAGGCGCGTGCCCTGAGCATATCCAGACAAGCGAGGAAAGAATAAAATAGAGACTTCACATAGGCGCGCTAGGTTATTGATTGGGTATGAAAAGGTCTCTTACCTAGCGAGTGGTATCGTTGGGTAATGGTTGGCTGGCTCTAAAAACTGCTGGTCCGTAGAGACCTGGCTATTGAGTGAGCTTTCTTCCCGAGCTGCTGTCCAAGTAGGCTTCGAGCCTTGATAGGTGCATGCAGCCTTCAAGCCAACCCGAACCCAAAGGAGGTGAATGAAGACGAGATACATAGGTATTGATGTGGGTAAGAGACGCTGCCAGGCATGTGCTATGGATGAGCATGGTTCGATTGTAGACGAGTTCAAGTTCGAGAATAGTTTCGAAGGCCTGTCGTATCTTATTGGAAAGGTGAAACCGGGCCCTGCGAAGGCTGTGGTTGAATCAACCGGTAACCTATGGTTGAGAATCTATGAAGCCCTGGAAAGTGAAGGCGTGGAGGTGAAGCTTGCAAACCTGTTCAAGACGAAGGCGATAGCGTCAGCAAGAATCAAAACAGATAAACTGAGCGCCAGGATTCTGGTTCACCTGTTGAGAGCCGATCTGATAGCTGAATGTTACGTGTCATCCAAGGAGACGAGAAAGGTTAACGCGTTGTTGAGGCAGAGAGCCTCCCTCACAAGGATCCAAACGATGGTGAAGAACCAGGTGCATTCCCTACTGGATAAGTATGGTTTGAAGTCTGATTGGAGTGACATCTTCGGTCTACATGGCATGGAATGGCTGCGAAGCCTTCAGCTGGATCCGGTGGATAGATGCATCCTCGACACTCATCTACGCCACCTGTAATGCGCGCGCCAGCTTCTTGCTAAACTCTTTCGCTTAACATGAAGATGTATGCTTGGTTTTGGCAAGAGAACGGATGAGCTTTACACTCACTCATGCGGCTCTTGAGGAAGAGTCATTGAATGAGTGTAAGGCTCTGTATGA
>JALHTG010000047.1 GCA_022865705.1 Candidatus Bathyarchaeota archaeon
ATCATGGCAAGCATACGACGCCCCTCAACAATCGGCAAGATCGAAGCCTTCCATAAGGCATACGTCCAAGAAGCATGGATGTTCAATTCGCATCAGGGATTCGTCCACTACTGGAACTACGAGCGACCACACCAAGGAATACGCTATCTCTATCCAGCAGACATATACTTCCGCGACCTAAAGAAAGGGACACATGTTGGGGGATAGAACACAGTCTTCCGGAAACTCTCTTTTCAAGAAACTGTAACGCGTGCGCTATAATTCGTTGTGTTGACAGGTTTGTATTTGGCGTATGATACTCGACTATCCCCCTCCCACTGCCGGCACAAAGGCAACCGTACAACCGTCAGTAAGTCTTGTTTCCAACTCCTGCAGATCGTTCATACTTGTTCCATCGACTAGAAAGAGCATATCAGCCCTCAACACGCCTGTTGTCATCTCCGTAACGAGGTACTTGAATCTGGGCCCGTGTCGTTCGGCAAGACGACCAAGCAGGTCTCGTGTTGTAGAGTTCTCTTGCAGCTCAATCTGCTCTTCTCTTATGCCTATGACCTCTCTCAGAGTAGCAAAGTACTTGACGTTCACCCTCATCTCGCTTCTTTTCGGTCTCCTGCTGATCTTCTCCAGCCAAGCCATCTCATGCCAAGATAGTTGGTTGAGTTCTTTGTCATTGTGTGAGACTAATAAAGGTAGACTGCGATCTAATTTAGCGCGCGCTAATAATCGAGACAAGACGCGCGCTTATGATCTCACGAAGAACACATCAAAAATCCTTAGGCTGAGATTGCTCCGCATGCCACAATTCTGACACGTGGCAAGAAAAGTGAGATTTTCTGTTACAGCCTTGTTTATTTCTTCTTGCGTAGGTAGTGGAATCCTGAGCGCGCGCGTGTGCAAACATCTCCACCGCTACCGACCGGAAAACGGAAAGACTCTGCCACATTGGGTCAAGCCAATCCTAAATCTTTAAGTACCGACCTCAGCTCCTTCCTATTCTCCTCGGATATGCTTCCGACAGGGCTCCTAGTTGGACCGCTGGGCTTTCCAATCATCGTCATAGCCTCTTTAATTACGGCTGGGAAGGTCCCCAGTGAGAAGGCCAATCTAAGCGGCAGAAGCTTAAACTGTGCTTGCCTAGCTCTTTCTAGGTCTCCTTTGATGAAGGATTCATATATCTCCACGACGAGTTTTGGTGCTACGTTTGCCGTAGCGGCTATAGCTGCTTTTCCTCCGTAGATCAGCGTAGCAAGTATAAGTGAATCTCTACCTGCAATGATTGAGAAGTCTTTAGGTGTGACTCTTATGTAATCGGCTGTTAAGGTTAGGTCGCCGCTGCTGTCTTTAATTCCCAAAACATTTTCGATGTCCGCCAGCTTGCTTACTAGAGGGGGTTCTAAATTTACACCTGTACGTTCAGGGTTGTTGTAAAGAACTATTGGAATATCTACCGCTTCAGCTATTCTTCCATAATGTCTGTAGAGTTCGTCCTTGGAAGGCTTGATGAAATATGGCGTAGCGATAGACGCGGCGTCTGCACCAGCGTCTTTCGCATATTTCGTCAATTTGATGACTTTCTCGGTTGTCACTTCTCCGGTACCAGCGTATACGGGTACGCGCCCATTAGTCTCATCAATCGTTGTCTTAATAACTTCCATTCTCTCATCGTCATTTAAGGCATAGATTTCTCCTTGGCTCCCACAACAGAATATTCCGTGAACTCCTCCGTCGATCAGGTAGTTGACAACCTCCCTCAGTCCTTCGTGATCGATGCTTTCATCCTTTTCCAAAGGGGTTACAATAGCTGGAATTATACCCTTTACTTCAAGAACCATCAAAAGACCACGGACGGTCCTTGCGTTTTCAACGATTTAATGCTTGTCATTATGCTACTGAAAAGGACTCTCGATAGAGCAACTGGCTACAGTTGCCCTGGAGAAGAACATTCAGAGGTATCTTGAAGCGGCAAGAAACACAATAAGGGAACACTTAGGAATTCTGTCTCAGTGGATTTCGAACAACGATCACGTTAGCCGGGTAGCCCGCGCGCGAGCCTATTGCAGTTTTAGCTTTTGCATGTAGATTTGGTGGGGTAGGGTTGGTGACCGTATTAGGTCTGGTCTTTTGTGTTTGAGGGCTGCGATAGCGATCACGTATGAAGCCATTACGCATAGTGTGATGTGGATGGTTGCGTTCTCTAGGCCTCTTGTCTGCGGCTGGTTTAGGCCGTAGAAGCCTTTGAGCCAAGCGTTGCTGCGTTCGTCTGCGCTTCGCTTGTGATATAGTTTCACTTGTCTTTTCGGGCCGTGGACGCGGAATAGTTTGTCTACGCGCAGTAA
>JALHTG010000048.1 GCA_022865705.1 Candidatus Bathyarchaeota archaeon
GAGTTTATCTTTCTCCATATGACGTGAACAGAAGCTCGAGTCGCCCCTTTACATGGATCATCGTAGACAGGAGTTAGATGTGTGTACGCCAGCGTGACTCGAAATCCTGTTCAGCACCACCTAATAGTAGTCAGAAAGCGTTACCACTTGGAAGTGGTGGTGCGGCCGCCGGGATTTGAACCCGGGTTGTTGGCTGTCTTCCGGCAATGTATCGTTGCTCAATGTCACTTTTGGCCACGTACATTCCGATGGAAGGCCATTGGACGTCTTACTATGTCCTAGACCAGGCTAGACTACGGCCGCCCAGTATGGACGCATCATTTCAGCAATAAAAGGTTAATTTGAAACTCGGCATGCGGTTCTGCAGATGCATCGAGTCGCATGCCTTCTCTGGCAATTGCGCAGAGCGGAAAAGCACTTCTAGTCCATACATGACCTATGATCGTCCAGAATAGTGATTGAAGTTGAAGCACGATCTGGTCATTTTGGGCGGGAAGATAATCGACGGTGCGGGAAATCCTTGGTACAAAGCAAACATAGGCGTAGCTGGAGGAAGAATCAAATCCATAGGCCGACTCAACGGCTCTGCCAAGGAGAAGATAGATGCCGAAGGTCTCGTGGTGACACCGGGATTCATTGACATTCACAGTCACTCCGACCTACAGCTTCTCGTCAACCCTCTGGCAGAGAGCAAGATCAGACAGGGAGTCACTACTGAAGTGATCGGCAATTGCGGCAGCTCTCCTGCCCCCCTCAACAAACACACACGCGAAGAGGCACGAAAGTACGCAGGAGAATGGGCGAAAGAGATCGACTGGGACTGGCTTAGCTTCGACGAGTTTCTGCGAAAGCTGCAAAGGAGCGGGATAGCGTTGAACGCGGCTCCACTTGTAGGCAACGTGCCTATCAGAACGATGGTCATGGGGTTCGTCGCTAGGAAGCCAACTCCCTCAGAACTGTCCAAGATGAAGGCGTTGACGGCTAAATGTATGGAGGAAGGTGCGTTCGGCCTAAGCACAGGTCTCATCTACTCACCAAGCTGCTACGCGAAGACAAGAGAGATCATAGAACTGTGCAAGGTAGTTGCACGGTACGGAGGCATCTACTCTTCCCACATCCGAGGCGAAGGAGATCTCCTGATCTCCTCAGTCCGTGAGGCAATAACCATAGGAAAGGAAGCGGGAATCCCCGTCGAGATCTCACATCATAAGGCGGCCGGGAAGAGAAACTGGGGCAAGGTCAGGAAGACGCTGGCCATGATCCAGGAGGCTAGAGATCAGGGCATCGACGTAACATGCGATGTCTACCCGTACACAGCTGGAGCAACAGGCCTCGACGTTGGAATCCCATCTTGGGCTCACGAAGGCGGAACCGACAAAATGATCAACAGACTGAAGGATCCCAAGACGAGGCTGAGAATCAGACGTGAAATCCAGAAAGGAATTCCAGGATGGGAAAACCTGGTCGGAACAGCAGGCCCAGAGAACGTATTGATCACCTCCTCAGAGAAGCACAAGAACTATCAGGGCAAGAGAATATCAGACCTGGCGAAAGCCAAACGAAAAGATCCTCTCAACTTCATCTTCGACCTTATCATCGAAGAAAGAAGCAGGATAGGAATAGTCCTCTTCATGATAGACGAGAACGACATGAGAAAAGTACTGTCAAGCCCATTCTCAATGATCGGATCAGATGCCGGAGCACAAGCTCCCTATGGCCCACTTGGTAGAGCAAAGCCACACCCAAGAAGCTACGGAACCTTCGTTCGTGTCCTAGGCAAGTATTCACGGGAAGAAGAGCTACTCCCTCTGCCTGAAGCGATCAGGAAAATGACCTCTTTGCCTGCTCGGAAGATAGGTCTCTGGAACAGAGGTCTCGTGAGAGTGGGGAACTGGGCTGACTTAGTGGTCTTCGATGAAGATACAGTTGCAGACAAAGCCACCTACGCAAACCCGCACCAATACCCAGAGGGAATCAAATATGTCATCGTGAACGGCAAAGTAGTCATCGAAGGAAAAAGGCACAGAAAGCTGCTCCCAGGAAAGGTGCTCAGGAAAGGAAGGGATTAGCGCTCTTCTCCATCGTGAACCTTGAAGATCAAAAGAGAAATAGGCTCTAGGACCAATTGTCCTGCTGTGGCCTCCAATGTCGAGTGACCGAAAGCTCAGGTTCAAGATCCGCCGTGCGGATGGCTCCGAGATAGAACTGGAAGGAGACTACGAGTACGTTAGGGAGAGATTCGAGGAATTCAGGAAGGAGCTGCCTGCCCCGCAAGTCGTCCCACCCACTGCGATCTCAACACAGGTAGGCACACAACGCACTTCGCAGATTCAACCTACGCCGGAGTTGGAAGGAATAATCGAGCAGACCCCAGATGGCAAGATCCAACTAGTAATCCCAGCAGATAGCATAACCGCCAAAGAAGCGGTAGCCCTAATGCTCTTTATTCATCAGCCAAACCTAGTGGCATATCGAGAACTCAGCAGTCAGCTTAGCTCCAGCTGGAAAACAACCAAGGAGCATGTAGTGAGAGCAAGAGCAAGCGAATTGAGAAAAGAGGGAAGGTTAATCGTTGAAAGTGGAAGATATGGACTCTCAGGGGCCGGGCTTCAATGGGTGAGAGGCCAGATTCTTCCCAAAATCCGATCAGCAACAGCAAGAAGCTAGAAGTATTTCTCTCAATCAGCAAGCAATCTGCTTCTAAGACTCTTTGTTCTTCTTAGCATACCTCTTCTCATATTCCCCTTTGGTGCATATCGTCCGTAGATCCAGTACGCGATCTATCGCCAGAATCCCATCCAAGTGATCGATCTCATGTTGGAGAAGCTCTGAAAGCGCTCCTTCGGCCTCCACTTCTCTTTCCTTCCGATCCATGTCTTGGTACGTCACTTTGATCTGCTGAGCTCTGGAAACCTGGAAGAATATGGTGAGATAGCTAAGACAGGCATCCCAGACTATCATTCTCTCTGGACTCTTCCATATTATCTTGGGATTCACTAGGAGCCACGGCTCGTCAACATTGGTGAAGACGACGCGCTTCAGAACTCCGATCTGAGGGGCCGCTATACCCCTACCATACCCGGTTGATTTCCTCCAATGCAGAAGAGTGTCGCTCAGATCCTCTTTCAAACTACTGAGTTCTGAGAAGTCTTCAACAGGAAAGGACCTCTCTCTCAGGATTGGATTGCCCAGCTGCAATACTTCCCGAACAGTCAATGCTGACACCCATGGTAATGCGGTTTCTTTTTCGCCAAGAAGAACCACAATCCACTAGACTTCCGATCGATCTCTAGTCCCTCTCAGCCAAAGCAAACGTCTAGTCCCCTTCTCCGAAAGCATGTACAGATATCTCCCCCCTTGCCTCTCCCTGTGCAACAGGCCTTGTTCATGATACCTCATCAACGCCATCTGAACAGCTCTGATAGAAACATCCGCCTTTTGCTTATCTTTGAGCCTACGAACTACATCATGACTGGAAAGAGAATCCTCTGTCCCAAATAAGCTCAAAATGAGCTTCTTCAACTCATTATATCCGTATTTCAAAGTGCAGAAACAATACCCGTCCCTCCCTCTTTAGGTTTTCATGGGGACTGAATAGATCGTCACGATCCATGCTAGATCAAGAGCACAAAGATGTAAAGTAACATCTTGCCGAGTATTCTTCGATCAACTGTCTTATCCTTGAACTCTGCTATCCCTTCTATCCTGCGGAACTACAGCGAGATGTTACAAGCTATACTTGGGCTTGAAGAGAAATCTTATATCCGGGCTGTGCTAAGATCTGAACGAAAGTGCTGGAGAAGGCGAGGGAACACCCGTGTCTACACGAACTGTCGAGATCACAGTGCGCTTCGGAAACACAGAGAAAACCATAACCGGTAACGCAGATGAGGCGATTCGCGAGCTACTTCTATTCTTCTCAAAGATCTATCCTCAACTGGAACTGATTAGTAGAGTGTCTCTGTCTGTCGACCTTGAGGATATTCTGAAGGCCAGCGAAGGCATCATAGCATTGACACCAGAAGGAATAGCGATAACCGCAGACACCAGTCACCTCAAAGACAGAGAATTGATAATGCTTCACCTGGCGAAGACGAAGGTTGGACACATGCTAGGAAAGTGCGAAAAGGACGCTTTGCATCTCAACGATCTGATCGTTGCCGCAAAGAGCAAGACTGGCACAGTGGCTGGCAGACTAAGCGAAATGTGCTCAGAAGGAATCGCGGAACGATTAACAAAAGGAGAGTACCGCGCCACAACCTCAGGCTTACACTACTTCATCAAGAGCATCGTACCGAAGCTGAAGTCATCCGGAGGGAAAATCAGTTGAGTGAAGGCTCCAAACTCAAAGTAGTAATCGAATGGGGAAGCATGAAGCATGTTGCAGAGGGAGATGCGGACACAGTTCTCAAAGAGGTCACAGCCTTCATTGCGAAGGTCTTCCCTGCCTTCGAGCCTCTATCAAAGATCTTGTTCACACCGGACTACATGGCCATGTTGACCGACCTGTCTTCACTAGTCAACATAGGCCCCAACGGAGAGATAATCCTAGTGCGATCAGGACTGTCCGCCGACCAAGCGATAGGCCTCACACTTCTAGGATCACAGATAGCAAGCAAGATAGGAAAGAAGCAGAGCGATGACATGTCTGTCGAGGAACTGGCCTCTTCAATACGAAAAACCTCGAAGACCGTAAGGAATACGGTCGTTGAAATGTGCAAGGCATCTCTCGTCGAGAGGACTGGAAGAGGCACCTACAGAATAACCACGATCGGAATGAAAGAACTACTCGACGACATGAAAGCGATGCTAGAATCCGAAAAGAATCAACAAGGAGGAAGTTACTGAACAGACACCTCGAGAAAACCGCCGACCAAAGCTCTGTGAAAGAGAAGGTGCGGCGGTTCGTGGGAGTCAGAGGGGGACTCTCCCACGAAGGGGGCGAAAATATGTCGATCCACCGCACCGAGTCTATAGTTTACAATAATTCAGACATAAGTAGTTTACTCTCTAAAGGCCTTGAGAATAAAGAAGCTCCACTACCCGACTTCCTTATTCAACTTAGCAACAGCTCCATGAAGAGCATCAAAGGAGAGAGATTCAGACCAAGAGAAGTGTCTCTATTCGATCTGAAAATGGAGGACGAAGTGCATCAAGACTTCCCGTTGATGATTGATGAGAAAATCCTTCTTAACAATCCAATTAGAATTGAGCCGTTCGCATATGAAGTCCCAATAGTTGCCGTTGACGTATCAAGCATAAGGATTGGAGAGACAGAGGATGGTGTTCTTTGCGCCTTAAGATCCTCAACAGTCTGGAAGACCGACAGCTCATACCTGTATCTCCGTTGCGGCCCAATCATTTTTCACTTAACAGACTCTGGACATCACCTTATTTCCGAACATCTCGGCCTCAGACAGCCAACCCAGCCAGACATGCTTTCCTCTGTCACGATGCGAATCTTGAACAGGTTGCGCAATAGTCTTGAGCGTTGGACCCAACGGCTTGTTTGTGCATCGTCTCGAGACGGAATTATACTATTTGATGGATCGCTGACTGCAGGCACGCCAGACAATCCGGTCAAGTATGTTCAAAGCATTCTCGAATCTGCGAGGGAAAATGGAAACGTCGTGCTAGCCTTCTCCAAAGCCACGAAACTCGCGATCGCGGGTCAAAGAATAACACGTCTACTTGAGGAGATGCCCGCTCCATGTCTCCTTGACGTGGACCGGGAAATCGGCGAGCAATTTCCATCAACCCCTGTCAAACTACTCGGAAGAGTATACGTTGCGAAGCTCGCTCTCGGGGGCTTCACCTTCAGATTGGACATTGATCGACAAGTGCCAATCGAAGGAGCCATTGAAGCAGTGTCAAAGCTCTTTGGAAGTGATCTGGTGGAGCAAGGCTACCCGGAAACTCTGAGACTAGCTCATATACTTTCAACATTCACGGCCAATGAAGTCATCGGAATTCAAAGGTTCATCTCAAAGAACTACGGCTTGAGAATCGTGTCACAACCTAATCTAAGAAGATCTCTTTTCGGACCATTTGGGACAGGGAGAGATACAATCTAGATGCGACTCTACAAAAAAGAAGGCGACACGATACAACTGATCTCCTTTCCGGACGAACAAGTCGAGAAAGGAGACTATCTCCTAATCGAAGACCAGAAAGCCAAGAAAGGAATGATAGTTCAAGTCATCGACATTCAATTCGCTAACATACCAGGGATGCTTGAAGACATTCTCCGCGACGTAATGACTGAGGAGTCTATTCACGGAGAAGACTACGACCCCTTCAACGTTTCCTCCCAGATCACTGTCCTCAAAGACACTCGACTAGTCATATGCAAAACAAGAGGGATGATGGACAACGGCAGTGTGTCCTCAAGTGTTTCCCACCTTCCCTCACGAATATCATCGAAAATCTCCAGATTCCCCATAGAGACTGTGATAGAACCCAGTCTGAAGTCAAGACCAATTCATTTCGGAACCACAAAATCGCACGCTGAACTAGTGTTGGATGCCAAGATCCTTGATGGGAAACTTAACATAATCACGGGAAAGAAGGGAACCGGCAAATCGCATCTCTCTAAACTTCTTGTTCTAGGTCTGGTCGACAACAAGGCCCCATGTGTGGTCTTAGACGTCAACGGGGAATACGTCAACCTCTCCAAGGCAAAGTCAACTTCGCCGGAAACCAGAAGAAGAATAACTGTTCTAACACCTAGCGCAAACATGAGACTTACCCTAGCACAAATCGGACTGCGCACTTTTCTAGGCGTTCTTCTCTTCGCACTGGATCTGCCGGGAAACTCGGCCAGAGTCTTCTCAGCAATATGGCGTCAACTGCAAGACCGGAACGAGCTGACCCTCTCCTCCCTGGGAGTCGCAATACAGGCTTGGAACTGTCACGAGAGCGTTAGAGATGCCATAGTGTCCCGGTACAACACGATACTTGACTCTGGAATATTCACAGACAATCCTTCAGAAGCGTTAGATCTGGAGAAACTAGTTAGGCAACTTGATGAAGGTGGAGCTCTCATAATAAATATGAAGAATCAGTTTTCCACAATGCGACGGATGACCGTTGAGATTCTACTCAGCAAACTGACGGACCTATTGATGTCTTGGAAGATGAAAGCGGTCTTCTTCTTTGCCGAAGAGGCCCATCTCTATCTGAGAGAAACGTATTGGGAGGATATTGTCACCAGGATGCGCCATATCGGCATATTCACAACCTTCATAACAAACCAACCTGACACGATAAAAGACAGCATCTACAGACAGGCAGACAACATATTCCTATTCAACTTCATGAACGAAAATGATCTAGAAACAGTCTCCAAAGTCGCAAAAATCGACGGCGAAAGCGTGAAGCTCATAGCAAGAGACCTTCCGCCACACCACTGCCTTATCATAGGAGACGCCGTGAAGAACTTCCCCCTAGTCGTCAATATCCATCCTCTCAACGTGGAAACCATGGGAGAAACTCGATTCTTCTTTAAAGACTAGCGCTGGCCGCGGAACCTCTTAAAGCATCAATGTCCCGTAGTCTGTGATAGAGGCATCGCGATTGATCAGTGATTCAAAGCCAAGCCACAAGCCTAGAATCGTCGAAATCGAGGAGAAGAGAATTGAAACCCCGACTATTGCAACTCTCATGTTCACTGATGAGCGATGCTCGAGAGCGCAGCCTGGCAAATTCGTCATGATTTGGATTCCTAGCGTTGACGAGATTCCAATGGGTCTGTCCTACGTGACAGAGAAGGGCTATTGCGGCATAACGGTCAGGCAGGTGGGAGAAGCAACAAAGGCCTTGCACAGGATGAACGTAGGAGATCGTGTCGGAGTAAGGGGGCCTTATGGAAATGGGTTCAAAGTAGCTGAAAGAGAAAAAGTGCTTATTGTTGCTGGTGGATCAGGCATAGCCTGCGTGGCCCCCCTCATAGAGGAACTCGGCAAGAGGGCCAATGAACTAACAATCGTAATCGGCGCAAGGACTAGCTCGGAACTGCTTTTCATAGAAAGAATCAAGAAAACCACAGCCAAAGCCAAGACTAGACTTTTGGCCTCCACGGATGACGGTTCTTATGGCTCGAAATCTCTAGCCTCTGACCTTGCGATCACTGCAATGGAAAACTCGAAATTCGATCTCGCATATACTTGCGGTCCGGAACTCATGATGAAGAAAGTGGCAGAAGAATGCTTCAGGAGAGACATTCCTGTGCAAGCTAGCCTGGAAAGGATGATGAAATGTGGCATAGGAATCTGTGGAAGCTGCGTCATAGGAGAATATCGCGTCTGCAAAGATGGACCCGTTTTCGACGGAGGCGTTCTTAGAAACTTGCTCGAGTTTGGTACTGTTCGCAGAGACGCCTCCGGAATGAAAGTCAAAGTGTGAAGCTCCGAGAACTGCGTAGGCTTCGCGCGTGAAAAGCCTGATCCATTGCTTCCAGTCTAACCTAACAAATCCCCATTTTCCTCGATAAGGTACTATGCGTGGGTAGGTGACTCCCTCGCCTCGACACACTTAAAAGAGATTACCACAACTCTATCTGGCGGTGATATGATTGCCAACTCACGGCTCACTTACCAAGGCTGGGAAAGTTAGAAGCCAGACTCCAAAGATACAGGGGAGGCCACGAACATCCATGTTTCCAAGGCAGAAATTCAGAAGAACATTTGAGAAGAGGCTGATTCTTGGTAGAAAGCCTGGCCAGAACTGGATGTCGGAAAAACCTCGCAGATTTAAACGGTAGGGATTCTGGCCGAGAATCGGCCGAGTCTTCTGAAGGCCTTAACCCTCTCTAAGCTGCCGATCTTTGCGTTCTCTATGGCAGCAGTAAGCACTTGGATAGATTCATCCATTGCTCTTCTGTCTACAGGGAAGGGAACGCCGTCCTTTCCGCCATAGGCAAACGAGAATCTTACAGGATCTCTCCAACTGGCCCGAGTGCCAAACATTATCTCAGAAATAAGCGCGAGTCCCCTCACTGTGGCCGGCCCTATACCTTTGATCGCCAAAAGCTGCTCATATGCAGTTGGGCGGACGTCATACGCGGTCTTCAATGCATCCCAATCCATGCGTTGAGGAGCAACCTGATAATAATCCACTGACTCAGATGGCCCGTTTGGTCCCATCCATCTACTCAAAGTCGCCTGATCGTGACCTCTAATGGAACTGAACAATCTTTTCACTCGTTCAGGCCCTTCGGTGGCCAACTCGGTACTCAACACTCTGCAGCCTTCACTCTCTGTCGCAGTCATATCCAGCACATTCTCATGGACCAGTTCTCCAACTATGCCATTGTGAGGCCTTTCCACAAAGCTTCTGACCTTCGAAGACAACCAGTGGTACCTTCTGGCAAGCCGCTGCTCAGCTCGCATTCCCTGCTGTATCACCGCCCATTCTCCTCGTTTGGAGACGAACACCATATGATGATAGATCTGGTAACCCGCTTGGATAGCGGCTGAATCAACCTTTGCGGTCATCCTGCTCGCGTAAGCGATCTTTGACGTTTCATGCTCAGAAAGACCAAACTCCCTTCCAATCTGCTGAATCTCCTTCAACGCGAGCCTTGATCGCTTACCCTTGCCTCCAGCACCCTTGAGATCGATGTCGATGGAATTGAAGGCCCTCCTTAGAACAGCACAGGTGACAGTTGTCGCGCCGCTGCTGTCCCAGTCATATCCAAGGGCATTTGAGCACGCTTGGAAGAACATCGGATCGGACAGTCTGGCCAGAATTTCCTCTTCCCCGAATTCATCGTGTATTATGATGAAGATTTTCTCCGCTAGCTTTTCCATTCGAGATAGGAGCCAAAACGGTGCGCTCCCGGGATGAAGCTTCAGATCTGCTACCCCAGTCCTCCGAGAACTCATCGTTTCCCTCCTTCTGGTCCTGATGGTGAGCCCTATAAGGCGTACTAATTACCCTCGCCGGGAAAGACTTTTCAAACAGGCACTACAATTTCTCGCGGAACACTCAGCATTGACATCCACCGATCAACTCTCCAGAAGAATCATTAACAGACTTGTAGAGATCGATACTCCTACGAGAGCTGATGTTGAACGTATCAAGTTGGAAGTGTGCAGAGAATTCAATGCCCAGAGAATTCCTCGCAATTCCGAGATAATCGCAAACCTACAACCTTCTGAGATGAGACTTCACAGACTGTTGAAGAGAAAACTGGTGCGAAGCATCAGCGGAGTCGCAGTAGTCGCTGTAATGACTCCCCCATCTAGATGCCCTCACGAAAATGCGCCTTGCGTCTATTGCCCCGGTGGGCCGGATCTCGGAGTTCCCCAAAGCTACACAGGGAAAGAGCCTGCCTCGATGCGAGGAGCTCAATCAAACTACGACCCCTCTTCGCAAGTGAGAAGCAGAATAGAGCAACTCCAGGCAATAGGTCACAAGGTAAGCAAAGTCGAACTGATAATCATGGGAGGAACGTTTCCTTCTGTCTCTCCTGATCTTCAGGAATCCTTCATCAAGGGCTGTCTGGACGCAATAAACGGCAGCCCATCTACTAGCCTCAACGAAGCCAAGCATCTGGCCGAAACTGCCTCGATCAGGAACGTAGGCATAACGGTGGAGACAAGGCCAGATTGGGCGCAACAATCACATGTCGACCAGATGCTTAAGATGGGTGTCACTAGGGTCGAACTAGGGATTCAGAACATCTATGATGACATCTACCTTACAGTGAATCGTGGGCACACAGTGGCTGATGCTGTCGAGGCCACGCGAACTGTAAAGGATTCAGGATTGAAAGTTGTCTATCACTTGATGCCCGGCCTTCCTGGGTCGAACTTCGAAAGAGACCTTGAAGGATTCAAACGCGTATTCTCAGATGAACGCTTCAAACCCGACATGCTGAAAATCTATCCCTGCCTGGTGATCAAAGGAACAAAACTCTACGAGTGGTGGCGCAAAGGAAGGTACAAACCGTATTCCTCTGACGAAGCAGCCGAACTGATAGCTGAAATGAAGCGTCACGTTCCTCCATGGGTGAGAATAATGCGAATTCAACGTGACATCCCCGCAACTCTCATAGAGGATGGGGTTAGCAGAAGCGATCTCCGAGAGCTTGTCCGAGAAAAAATGAACGAGAAAGGTGTTCGCTGTCGATGTGTCCGCTGTCGGGAGGCGGGACACAGGTGGCTCCGAGACCGAATTCAGACGACCCCAACTCAAATAGAGATGCTTTGCCAAAGCTATGAAGCTTCAAGTGGAAAAGAGTTCTTCATCTCTGCCGAAGATACGAAACAGGACATTCTGATTGGGTACGTTCGCTTAAGGATTCCTTCCGAATCGGCCCGCAGGCCAGAGATCGCGGGAAGTGAGGCCTCCATCATAAGAGAGTTGAGAGTTTACGGCCCGATGGTTCCAATAGGAGATAAAGCAGGGGATGCTTGGCAACACAGGGGATACGGACATGCCCTTCTGAGAGAAGCAGAATCCATCTCCAGAAAGGAGAAAAAGAAAAAGATCCTTGTTACCAGTGCCCTTGGCACGAAGGAATACTACTACCGTCGGGGATACACTCCCGACGGCCCATACGTGTCAAAGCCTCTAGAACCTGCATGAAACACGAGGAAGGCGAGATGCAAACCGTCATTTTTGTGAGGCGCAATGATTAAGCCAACTCCCGAGTCTAACATTGAACAAAGGTGATATCTTGGCGGCGGCCACCTCAGGATACAAGGGCAAGGCAGCAAAGGAACTGCAACGCGCAGCCGTCTCAATAGGAGACAACATTACGATCACAAAGGGCGGCAAAGCATACGAGGGAACCCTTTTTCCTCGATCCGAATACGCTGACGACACCCATGTTATCCTCAAGCTCAAGAATGGATACAACCTAGGAATCGAACTGACCGAAGGAACTGTAATAGAATTCCTGAGCAAAGGGAAGAAGCCCGAGTTTGTCTCGCCTCCGCATCCTAAGGAAAAACCAGAACTTCCCAGAGTATCCATCATAAGCACCGGGGGAACAATAGCAAGCAGAGTCGACTATAGAACAGGTGCAGTCCAACCAGCGCTAACTGCGGAGGATCTCTACTGTTTTGTTCCCGAGCTCTCGAACATTGCGAGAATCAAGGCGACAGTACTGTCAAGTGAGTTCAGTGAGAATATCGGTCCGAAACACTGGCGGGAAATGGCTGATACTGCATTCAAGGAATTGAAGAATGGCAGTGAAGGCATTGTCTTTTCTCATGGAACAGACACGATGGGCTATACGGCAGCTGCACTGAGTTTCGCTTTGCGAGACCTCCCGTGTCCTGTGGTCTTTGTCGGATCTCAACGATCATCGGATCGACCCAGCTCCGACGCTGCCTCCAACTTGATGGCTGCGACAGCAATCGCCGCAAAAGCACCATTTGCAGAAGTTGTTGTCGCAATGCATGAAACAAACTCCGACGAATACATCAGCATTCACCGAGGAACAAGAGTCAGGAAATGCCATACCAGCAGAAGAGATGCCTTCAAAACAGTCGACTCAAAACCACTAGGAAGGATAGACCTGAAAAATCTGGATCTCAATGTTCTCGACGAGACTATCCGGCTACGTGACCAGTCAAGGGCCCCCCACGTCAACGCAAACTTTGAGGAGAAGGTGGCTCTTCTGAAATTTCATCCGAACTTCAATCCTGAAATCATTGACTGGTTCAAAGAGAAGAAATACCGGGGGATTGTCTTCGAAGGGACTGGCCTGGGTCACGTGAATAGGGCATGCTTTGAGCCTATCAAGAGAGCACTTGACTCGGGTCTACTTGTCGGCATGACGTCACAGTGCATCTGGGGCATGATCGACATGAACGTCTATGAAACAGGAAGGGATCTACTGGCTATGGGAGTCATGCCACTTGGCGACATGATATCCGAAACAGCATATGTGAAGATGATGTGGGTTCTTGGTCAGACGACAGACATAGTCAAGGCAAAGGGGATGATGGCAACAAACATGGCAGGCGAATTTACTCAGAGAAGACCTCTCTAGGGCTGAAGGAACTTGAGCAAGACAGACTACCGGGAAATAGGCCTCAAAGTGGGCCTTGAGATCCACCAACAGCTAGACACAAGAACGAAAATGTTCTGCAACTGTCCCACCCGACTCTTTCTAGGTGAACCAACAAAAACTGTGCTCAGAAGATTAAGGCCCACTCAAAGCGAACTCGGACAGATAGATCCTGCAGCCCTTTTTGAGTTTCAACGTGGCAGAATGGTATTGTATGAGATCGACAACGAAACATCATGTCTGGTCGAGATTGACGAAGAGCCCCCCCACGATTTGAACCGAGAGGCGGTCGAGGCAGCGCTTTCGGTTGCTTTGCTCCTGAAATCAACGGCTGTTGATGAAGTCCAAGTCATGAGGAAGATCGTGATAGACGGGTCGAATACCACTGGATTCCAAAGAACCTGCATTGTTGCACTAGGCGGATCCATAGAAGTTGATGCGACTGCTATTTCAATCAATCAAATCTGCTTGGAAGAAGACGCCGCTCGCAAGACAGGAGAGAAGGGCCTGGTAGTTAGATACCGACTAGACAGGCTTGGAATCCCTCTCGTAGAAGTGACAACTGCGCCAGTGATTTTCTCACCTGATCAGGCTCAGGAAGTGGCACTCGCCATCGGTAGAATCCTCAGAGCAACTAGAAGGGTAAAGCGAGGCCTAGGAACAATCCGCCAAGACCTCAACATCTCTCTAAAAGAGGGTGCACTTACAGAAATAAAGGGCGTTCAGAAACTCGAGCTGATCTCAACGGTGGTTGAGAATGAGGTCACTAGACAGTTATCTCTTGTTCAGATCAAGAAGGAACTAAGATCCAGAGGCATAGTAGAAGATGACCTGAAGAAGGAGTTCAACGACGTCACAGACGTATTCAAAGCGTCATCGTCCCGGGTCATCGCGGATGCTTTGAAGAAAGGAGGAGTTGTACTTGCGGTTCGACTGCCAAAGTTTTCTGGTCTACTGAAGACTGAGCTTG
The DNA here is from genome assembly GCA_022865705.1 of Candidatus Bathyarchaeota archaeon. Classification (GTDB taxonomy): domain Archaea; phylum Thermoproteota; class Bathyarchaeia; order 40CM-2-53-6; family JALHTG01; genus JALHTG01. The sequence continues at coordinate 13,995 of JALHTG010000048.1, forward strand.
AATCAAACATCCGTTTCGGTACAGAGCTGTCAGATAGAGCTCGTTTCTGGGGAGGAGTTGGAGGGATATTTCACACAGACGAGCTTCCGGCATATGGGATATCCGAAAAGGAAGTCGTAGAACTGAAGAGGAGATTGGGTTGCAGTGAAGATGATGCAGTTGTAATCGTTGCCGATGAGTACAGAAATTGCAGAGACGCTCTTGAAGCGGTGGTGGAGCGATCCAAAGAAGCTCTGAGGGGCGTCCCTGAGGAAACACGTGCTGCAAATGATGATGGAACTACCAAATACATGCGCCCTCGGCCAGGGGCCGCAAGAATGTATCCTGAAACCGATATCCCTCCAGTTACTGTGAAGTCGAACTGGATCGAGGAAGTGAAGTCAAAACTTCCGCCAATGCCCGACGTTCTCACCAAACGACTCATGGACGAATACAAAGTCAACAAAAAGCTTGCAGATCAGCTCGTCAACTCAGACTACCTTGAGACATTTAGAACCATCATGAAGAACACAGCTTTGGCAGCATCATTCGTTGCAACAATACTCACTGAATCCATCAAGAGTCTGGAAAGAGAAGGTGTGTCAGTGGAGAATCTGTCCGATAGGCAGCTGGTTGAAATCTTCCATTTAGTCTCCCAAGGCGCGACTGCAAAGGAATCAGTTCAAGAAGTATTGGCATGGCTTTCCAAGAACCCACAATCAAATCCAGATGAAGCCATTGCAAAACTGGGTTTGAAGATGCTTTCCCGAAAGGAACTAGAACTGTTGATCCAACGCAAGATTCAAGGCAATTTGCCATCGATCGAGGAGAAGGGTGAACGTGCTGAAGCACGTTTGATGGGACTTGTCCTGGGAGAAGTAAGGGGAAAGGCCGATCCGAAGCTTGTGGCAGAGATTCTGAGAGCAAAACTTGCTGAAGCAGCTACATAACAAGAACGCTTTGTGAGCCTGAAAATGTGGAAGTGGCTTCAAGGGCTTCGCATCATCTGCTAATGCGCCATAGCTTTGGGTTCCCTTCGACTGATGGACCAGATGATTTGATTAGAACCATACTCTGACTGGATGGAACATGTCCAGATATAGAAACGACGCACATTAGTTCAACTTTTCAAACCTAGTGTTCAGGAATGTTTATGAAAGAACCTTACGATTCATGGCCTTCCTACGCCTAGATGTGAGCCAAATCATGTGCGGAATATTCGGTTGCATTCTCAAAAGCGGAGATGTGGCTCCCCTGATGCGACAAGCACTGGAGCGCCTAGAATACCGAGGATATGACTCCGTCGGGGAAGCAACCGTTCAAAGCAACAAGTTGTTCATAAAGAAAGACAAAGGAAAGATCTCCGAGGTTCATGCCGCGGTTAATCTGGATGACATGCCTGGGAGCATAGGTATCGCGCACACTCGATGGGCAACCCACGGAGCGCCCTCCAAAGTCAATGCGCATCCCCACACCGATTGTGACAACAAGGTCGCCGTGATTCACAACGGGATAATAGAGAACTTCTTGGAGCTGCGCGAAAAGCTCGAGCACAGTAGCCACATCTTCAAGTCCAGAACCGACAGCGAAGTCGTTCCTCACCTGATAGAAGAACAATTGAGAAATGGCTCGGATCTCTTAGAAGCCGTGATAGAGACAGTACGCAAGCTGAAAGGCGCCTATGCTATTGTGGTCCTTTGCAGCTCATACCCCGATACAATAGTATGTGCAAGGAAAGAAAGCCCTCTAGTGATCGGTATCGGAAAGGACGCAGTCTACTGTGCTTCAGACATTCCTGCATTTCTCCCACTGACGAACAAGGCGTTGCTGCTCGAGGAAAATGAGGTGGCTCTGCTGACACTAAGCAAAGTTGAAATCACGAATTCTGAGACAGGCGAAGTTGTCAGCAGGGCTCCGTTCGAGGTAACTTGGACTAGGCAAGCTGCCGAGAAATCTGGTTATGATTACTTCATGTTGAAAGAAATCTATGAACAGCCTCAGGCCATTCGTAATGCTTTGAGGACACAAAGGATCTACTACGACCTTGTCGCCTCAAGAATAGACTCAGCAGATGTGGTCTACTTCACCGGTTGCGGTACAGCATACCACGCTTGCCTTGCAGGAGCCTACTCTATGGCAAAGCTCGCAGGTCTTCGTTCCAACGTCGTCATTGCATCAGAATTCAACCAAGTCCATACCAATCTTCTGGATAAGAAATCGATCGTAGTCGCTTTGAGTCAATCAGGCGAGACGATGGATACTCTGAACGCCGTAAGAGAAGCTAGGGCAAGAGGTGCATCGATCGTCAGCGTTACGAATGTCATGGGATCGACTGTGACCCGGCTCTCGGACGTCTACGTAGGGCAGAATTCCGGACCGGAAATCGGAGTCGCAGCGACAAAGACATTCACGGCCCAAGTGACCGTGCTGACTAGGCTGGCAATTGTGCTTTCAAAGAAACGAGGCAGAACAAGCAGTGCGGACACTGAGAATCTGCTCGAGAAACTAGCACAGGTCCCAGACGCGATTACCAGTATTCTGAAACAACAAGATGACAAGGTCAGAGAAGTGGCGAGAAAATGTAAGAATCTTCCGAGTTTCTGCTTTCTTGGAAGAGGAATCAGCGAAGTCACGGCAATAGAAGGGAGGCTGAAGCTGTTGGAGATAGCTTATGTTCCTTCGCTTGCCTATGCCGCCGGAGAAAGCAAGCACGGGTTCATAGCAATGGTAGAACCAGGGTATCCGGTGATCTTTGTGGCCCCTAATGATGAGACTCACAGCAAGATAATCGGAAACATCATGGAGATGAAAGCAAGAGGAGCCCACATTATATCAATCGTTGAGGAGGGAGATGAGCAAATCAAGAGCATATCCGACGATTTCATTGAAATGCCGAGGGGTATCCCTGGTATTATGACGCCACTTGCTTTCGTGGTTCCTCTTCAGCTTTTGGCGTATTACGTGGCTGTTGAGAAAGGACATGATCCTGATCACCCTAGGAACCTTGCGAAATCCGTAACCGTGGAGTAAGGCACTAGACGCTCCCTTTTCACAAATCACAAGCATTACACAAGACATAATCGGAAGTCTAGGTGAGAGCGACCATGCAGACCGAGTATGTTCCAAAGATAAAAAACGCGATTTCTAGGGCAGTTTCTTACCTGGACCAGATCCTCGAAGCCAAAGACGTGAAGCAAGAAACCTCGGAAGACGTTCTTTGGCATGCAACTGAAGAAATCGAATACGCGGCTGCAGTCCTTTCTCTGACTCATGGCTTCATTGATTTCGATCCTAAATTCGAAGACCAAGATGTGCGCAAAGAAGTCGGAAGGGAAGTGTCCTTTGCTCGACGTCTATTGCTCAATGCTCTGGAAACGCTGGAAACTAGCCCCAAACTGTCATATGAGAAACTGAGACACGCGGTGCAGATTTTGCGAAACATGTGATCTGAGACTTCTCCATGGGTCAGATTTGACCACTGCAATCTTCAGCGCGCACACTTGTTGCTTACTCGTTCTTGAGTAGAAACGCTTAAAAGAGTTGCTCTCCGCCACTGAACGGTATGAGAGCAAGAAACACTGTTGTAGTGGCAAACACGAGCGTATTCGCAGCTTTGGCTCTAATCCTCACTTTTATAAATACGGAAGTTCCGTTTCCTTTGCTCCCGTATCTGAAGTTCGACCTGACCGAGGTCCCGATCATGATTCTGTTCTTCTTGATGGGACCTGCGCCGAGTCTTGTCGCTGAGGTGATTGGCTGGATCGCTCTATCGATTGCAAGGGGGTGGGTCTTGGGGCCCACAATGAAACTCCTAGCTGTGGTACCTATGATCCTCGGCTATTGGGTTGGGATAAGGGTCTTTGAACGATTCTTTCGGGGGCACAGAGTGGGATTTGCATTTTTTTTCGGAACCATTGTTGGTACCATTTCGAGAATTCTCGCAACCTCCGTTATGAATGTCATAGTCTTGCTGTTGATAGCACCAGATTTTCTGAAGTTGGCCGGAAGCATGTTGCGATTTGTGGGGCTTGCTGTCTCCTCGACCTCCGAGATATTGGTTTGGACCATATTGTTCACTGCTGTGTTCAATGCACTTCATGTGCTGATCTCAGCGGTACCTGCGTTGGCTGTCATACGAGGGGCCGCCTTCAAGATTCCTTGGGTGGCTCAAAATGCATGGATACTTGAGCATTCCAGATAGGCCGTAGAAGCGGTGTTTTATTTGAAAGGTCAAATGTTCTGAACAGAGTCCCTGAAGGAAGATGAGGCCCGATTAGAGCATTCTAACGGCGATCACCCTGACTTGGTCTATGGTGTTCTCGCACCAATCGGTTATGTTCTCGATCGCGTCAAACAGCTCAAAGATTAGGAACACCTCGCCTGGATTCAGTTTCGAGAAGTCCATCGCGGGGTAGAGGCTCCTAATCTCCATGTAAAGACTGTCCACTTTCTCCTCAAGGCTTTCCACATTATCCGCCAGTCTCATGGTTTCCTTGGGCTTCTCGCTCAACTGATCGATACAGGTGCGAACTGCATTTGCGGTTTCCTTGACAGCACTCATCATTTCCAGCCCCTTCTTCACTATCTCTTGAGGCAATCTTTCTACGGGTGCCACCAACATTATCCTGCCTGATTCCTTAGCCCAATCAGTAATCCAGTCTATGTCCCTTGAAAGATGAAGGAGGTCATCTCTCTCGTGTGGGGGGATCTCGCCACTGGTAAGTTCGATCGCAATATCCCTTCTGAGCGAATCCGCTTCCTCTTCCATTCTCGATAGTCTGCCAATGCTTGCCTCGGCCAGATCCTTCTTGTTCTGAATCTTGTATTCTAGCGCCTTCTCCAATTCCCCTACTGCCCGAGTGGTCAAAGAGAGATGCGCTTGAATGAGTTGCACAGCTTTTGTCTGTCTTCTTTTTCCAAACCACGTCAGAAGCTTCTCACTCAAGATGCACTGTTCCCTCCATTCAAATCAAACCTCAAATTGCCAAGATCGTACTGGAAATCTTGATCCAGATCTGATCCGCTCTCAAAATGTATTCTATATAGTTTATATAGCTTGTTCCTTCACCAGCCAGAGGCCCCTGAATCAAATCCTGCTATTCCAATTGGAGCTCCTTTTCCAAGCCTCTTTCAGGAGGAGAATAGACTGCTACTAGATGCTTAGGTATCTTGAGTGCCACTTCGTCCTCAAGCTGTATGTCCAGCTCTCCAAAACAAATGGGATGTTCGACAAACATGATCTCTCCACTCACGATCTCAACTTCGTATCGAATCATGTCGCCCATGAACCTAGTGCCCACCACCTTGCCCACCAGAGTGTCTTCCCCTTTGAAACCCGGAGCAATTGACATGAACTCAGGCCGGATAGCAATGACTACTTCTTCGCCAGCCTTACGAGTTCTGTCGGAGGTTTGTAGAAACATATCTCCAACTTTGACTACGGAACCAGTGTCTGATTGTCGTGTCACTTTCGCTTTCAGAAAATTCGCTTCTCCCAGAAAGTTGGCCGTGAAGATCATTTTGGGGCGCATATACAATTCAAGTGGAGAGCCTTCCTCAACTATTCTGCCCCCCTTCATTATCACGATCTTGTCGCTAATCGACATAGCTTCCTCCTGATCGTGAGTCACATGAAGGACAGTGAGTCCCAAGTCATTGATCATTTTCTTGATCTCATACCGTAACTCAGTTCGAACCTTCGCATCCAGAGCTCCAAAAGGCTCATCGAACAACAGCAAAGTAGATCCCGATGCAAGTGCTCGTGACACAGCAACCTTCTGCTGTGCTCCTCCGCTCAACTCTGATGGGAACGAGTCAGCTCGATCAGCGAGCTTGATCAGATTGAGTAGCTCGGTTACAAGCACTTTACTATCTTGTGGCTTCTCCCCTTGAACTCTAGGTCCATATGAGACGTTTTCTATTATCCTCATGTGTGGGAAAAGGGTAACTTCTTGGAAAACATAACCAATTCTCCTGTGTTGAATTGGAATGTGTCTCATCAGTTTTCCGTCAACAAATACTTCTCCTTCATCTGGATCGATTATGCCGGCTATGCACTTGATCAATGTGGATTTTCCACATCCGCTTGGTCCTATGATAGACACGTACTCCTTGTCGTGGACGTCGAGGTTGATGTCTTCAAGAGCCATAATCGGCCCGAATCTTTTTGCCAGATTGACTATTCGAAGATCTGGCATCTACATTACCCTCAGTTCTCTCGACAAGCCTATCGGCGGATATGAGTAGACCATGGTGTCCGAAGCCTTGAAGCATGCGAATACTTGTTTCCCCGCAGGGAATGTTTTCTCGCGTGCTGTTGTTGGAGTCTTCGATGTGAGAGAATCTCCATTGACAAGGTGCATCTGTTCACTGACGAATCCTCCCAAGAATCGTGAAGACTGAATATGTCCTTCAACTACGTTGTACAGATTTGAATCGATTTGGTCATCGGATTCCACAATCTTCACATTGTCTTCTCTAATAACCAGTACAACCTCTTCGCCAGGCAGATACGTACTGTCTTGAACCTTGACTAGGAGACCTCCATGCAGTTCCAGAATAGATCCCTCTGGATGCCTCTTCGCAACTATCGCTTGAAGAAAGTTGGCGTCACCGACGAAATGGGCCACGAACAGAGATTGGGGTCTCATGTACACATGGAAAGGAGTGGCGTACTGCCTTATTCTCCCATCACGCAGCACTATTATCTGGTCGCCTATGGAAGTGGCTTCAGCTTGATCATGTGTCACGTGGACAACCGTCACACCTGAGCTCTTTGCTAGTTGCCTTAGCTTGTCTCTCAGCTCCACACGTAATCTTGCATCCAAAGCCCCAAGCGGTTCATCAAGGACGAGAAGTCTTGCTTTCGTAGCCAACCCTCTAGCAAGGGCCACACGTTGTTGCATTCCTCCGCTCAACTCGTCCGGCTTTGAGTCAGCTCTATGGTCGAGCTTCATCATCTCCAACATTGCTCTGGCCGTATCCAGAGCTTCTTCGTCAGATACTCCATGTGAAAGCGGCCCGAACGCTACATTCTGTAGGACAGTCAAATGAGGAAAGAGTGCATATTGCTGAGGTACGTAGACCGCTCCACGATCCTCTGCTGGTACTCCGACCACGGATTTGTCGTCTATGTAGATCTCTCCCTCGTCTGGAACGGTGAGGCCTGCGATCAATTTTAGCAGTGTTGTCTTTCCACTACCAGTAGGCCCCAAAACGCAGACGTATTCTCCTGCAGGTATCTCCATGCTGAGCCGGTTAATTGCTGTGATCGTTCCGAACCGCTTGACGATATCTACCAGCTTCACAGAAGGCATCTTTGGTTTACTTCTCCTTCTTTACAGTTAGACGAAGTGCAAAGAGAGCAACGAAAGACACAGCCACGAGCAATCCAACGCCCAAGCTCTGCGTTGAACTGGATACTCCTGCTGTTCCTTTGATCCAGTCAACCAACAGGACTGGCACCGTTTTCAGTTTCGTAGTAACCGCTGTAGAAGCTCCAGTCTCATCCACGCTTCTCGTGAACATTAGTATTGCTCCTGCAAAGAGAGAGTACTTGGTTAACGGAAAGATTATTCGTCTAAAGACCGTCAGAGGTTTCGCTCCCAACGTCCTGGCTGTTTCTTCGAAATATGTCGGAACTGACTCTATTGCCGCAGACATTGCTCGAACAAAATAAGTATATGTGATTGTCAGATGAGCGATCACTAGGATCAAAAGCTCTGGCAACGCTCCAAAAGTCCTCCAAAAGAAGCTAAGGGAGACTCCAAGTGCGACAGACGGAACCACGATAGGAATATCGACTAATGTGTCCATGAGAGATGTACCGACCTTTCCAAGTTTCCTTCTTGCTATGATCACGGCCATTGGCATTCCCATCAGCATATTGACAACCGTAACTATTGTTCCGATGGCATAGCTCAAGATCATACTCTGCCAATAAGCACCCCAAACTCCTTTGCCTGACAGAGCCTCGCTCAATGTTCCATCAACGATCGCTTGGAGGCTGGGTAAAGCAATGAATAGTGATGGAATTATCACCAAGAAGACAAGAACTGACAATGAGACGAAGTCTCTTGAGAGAACCGCCTTCTGTTCACTCAGTTTTCTCTCTGTCCGTGGCCAAACCCTGGAAGCAGGAAGTCTCAGTTTCAAGCCAAGATACTTGATTATGACGAATGCCGTGATTGACCCAATTATGAGTGCGAAACTTACAAACCATAGGGCTCCCTCAAGGCCTGAATCCTTAGCAACCTTGATGAATACTGGTCCATTTTCGAAAGATCCTGCCACAACGATCGTAGCTCCTGTTTCAGAGAGAGATCTTGCGAACGCTAAGAGAAATGACGCAACGAGTCCACGTCTTAGGATCGGAAGAGTCACGGTTCTCACTGCCGTGAATGGCTCAGCTCCAAGAGTCTTAGCTGCTATTTCGAAGTTTTCCCGATATCCTGTCAGCTCGCCAACCATCACTCTTACTACTACCGGAAGAGAGAAGGCGAAGTGAAGAAGCATGACAAGAATCAAACCAGGAGACAATGGCGCCTGTCCAAGGAGGATTCCCAGTGGCCCTTGGGGGCCCCAGAATAGAAGTGTTGAGAGGCCCAACGCCACTGTCGGTATGATGAACGGTATGTCTGCAAGAGTATCAATAACGCTTCCCCATTTCAGGCTTCTTCTCACAATTAGCCACGCCAGGGGAAGTCCCGCTAGTATGTCGAGCGCGGCCACTGTGAACGCAAGTATGAAGGACCATGAAATTGCCGATCTAGACCGGTCAAGAAGAACAGGGTCTTGGAAGACCTCTTCCACTCTGTCAAGCTTCAGTACTATTCCGAATATCGGAGGAAGTAATACCAGAACGAAGAAGAAGGCTATGCTCAATCCATAGACGATCTTGGAGGCTCTCTTGCTTGTGGATATCTTGTCTAGTGCTCTGAGTGTCTTATCTATGTTTACAGGGCTCAACTTCACCAGCTTCTTCAACTGGTTAAGCCCCGCAAACATCAGCCTCCAAGTCTATGGTCTCCGTCGATCAATCGTTTCCTCCACTGAAGGCCCTGTTCCTATCAATGTTACGGGGATGCCAGTTTCAGTCTCTATCTCGCGTATGAACTTCTTGGCAACTTCTGAAAGCTTTTCAAAGTTCCTGACACCTTTGCAGTCAGTATACATGATATCCAACTTTGTAACAGCCGCCTGCGTTGCCCCGTTCAGCATGACCGCCCTCTTTGCAAGTTTGAAGTCAAAGGGAGCTGCCCTTCTGGGCCTACTTGTCACGGTTCCGAACTCCAGCCATCCCCTTCTTTCCAGCTCTTCTGTTGGCAGTTGGTTCTCCAATGGGCCTTCTCCAACTCTTGTCACGAAAGCTTTGAAGACCACTACTACATCGTCAACTGCCGTAGGGCCGATCCCGACATCTGAGCAGATGGCAGACGCGCAGACATCCTTTGTTGTGCAGAAGGGATAGGTGCCATGGTAAAGTGAGATGTAAGTACCTTGAGTCCCTTCGACGAGCACAGCCTCTTTCCTACTGATCGCGGTGTTCACCTCTAGGGGGACATCAGTTATGTAGCGAGATATTTCCGGTATTTCTTTCGCGAGTTTCGCCTTTCGGTGAGCTCTCTCTGCCTGACAGATCCCCACTCCAGTCTTGGTGGTTCCGATCTTGGTGGTGAGATGAGTGTCTTTCTTCTCTTCCTCTATGTGTCTCTCTTCAATTATCGCACATTGCTTGTCTATTCCAATCCTGTTTTCAGTTTCGGTGAGTCTGATCTCTTCAAGAAGCACTTTCGGGTTTACGAGGACTCCTGGCCCTATCAAGAGTCTGGAGTTGGGATTCACAAAGCCACATGGGACCATTCTAAGCCCATAAGTTCGTCCCTGGAATACCACCTTGTGGCCTGCGTTGGGGCCAACTCCTCCTCTCACGGTTATCGGAGGTTTGTCTTTCACGGCAAGGTATGAAACGATATGGCCCTTGCCTTCATCTCCGTAGAATCCGCCGACGACGACTGTGCACGTCATGAACTTTTCCCAAAGATGAGGTCAGAACCTTCACTATAAAGATTTTCAACCATCAGAGTTCTCGCGGCGCACGCGGAGGAGCTGATTGTCACTCTACGGAAGAATGAAGGAGGGCGAATTCAGTTCGCCCGTCGAAAAATCCTCATAGCGTCGGCTGAGAACGCTCGGCATTCTTATTCTTCATCATCAATAGCACCTCACGTCAATATTGATTTAAACACTCTTGTCAGAGCTTCAATACAACTTTTAAGCGCACAAAACAGACGGCATGCGGCTGTGAGGATTCATCATGGAAGGGTGTAAATCGGCGCTCTTCGGCATTGTTGGACGAGAGAATGTTACAACGGACAAGGCTGAACTCTTTTGCTACTCCTTTGATGCTTCAATCCATTCATCGGCTCCCGATGTGGTTGTCAGGCCAGGGTCCGCAGAGGAAGTGCCAAGAATAGTTCGCTACGCGAACAAGAAGAAAATCCCTGTTGTGCCAAGAGGAGCAGGAACGGCACTATGTGGCCATTCCCTACCTTGGAACGGCGGCATAACACTCGATATGACCAGAATGTCTCACATAGTGGAAACCCATGTTGAAGATCTGTACGTGGTTGTTGGTCCAGGGATCGTATATTCGACACTGAACGCTGCCTTGAAACCGTTTGGCTTCTTCTTCCCTCCGGAACCAGGAAGCGCAGACGTTTGCACGATAGGAGGCATGGTTGCAGTCAACGCAAGTGGCACCAAAGCCATCAAATACGGTGCCACAAGAGACTACGTCCTAGGTCTCGAGGTCGTTCTTCCTAACGGAAGAATAGTTCAGACAGGCTCGAGAACGATCAAGAACTCCTCTGGATATCAACTCCACAGATTGTTTGTAGGATCTGAAGGAACACTTGGAGTCATAACGGAGATAAAATTGAAGGTCGCCCCCCTTCCCAGTTATGTTTCAACCGCTCTCGCGGCATATGAGGATCTGGAGGCTGCGGGAAGAACGATCTCCAATCTGATCAAGGGTCGCATGCTCCCAGCAGCACTCGAAATCATGGACAAAACGTGTATCCAAGCCGTCAACAAATCGATGAGACTTGACCTACCAGAAGTGAATGGGCTTGTCATCATCGAGTTTGATGGACACCGCGACACTGTCAAGGATGACATGAGAAGAGCTGAGGAAATATGCCGAAAAGAGAATCCGACCCTGTTCACTTCCTCAGATGATCCGGTTGAAAGAGAAAGGCTTTGGGCGGGACGCAAAGCGGTTCTTCCATCCATGTCGAGACTGAAAGGGGGGCAAGTCTCAACCTCACTTGCTGACGACATGATTGTTCCAATCTCGAAAATTCCCCAACTCATACACTTCATCAGTCGAGTTGCGAGGAAACAGCGCCTTGTTATTGGAACTTATGGTCATTGTGGAGACGGAAATCTTCACGCAAAGGTTCTCTTCAACGTACGGAAAAGAGATGCTTGGAAGAGAGCTTGGAAGGCATGCCAGGATATCTACAAGGCATGCATTGGCTTAGGAGGGTCACTGAGTGGGGAACATGGCATTGGTTTCACAAGGGCTCCATTTATGGGAATGGAGCACAAAACCGAGTTGGACCTAATGAGGGTGATAAAGCGGGCGATAGATCCGAACAACATCATGAATCCGGGAAAGCTGTCCCTTGACTTTACTCCTAAGACATTTGTTACGAGATTGCGATACCCGGTGGAAAGCTAGATTTGCTCCGAGAATTCGAGGACGAGATGCTTACCTGCACGATGTGTGGCTTTTGCCGCTGGGTATGTCCTACGCTGGAGAGGAGGGGGTGGGAATCGTTTGCACCTAGAGGATTGGTCAACATTGGGTTTGGGTTGTTGAAGGGTAAGCTTCGTCCGACGAAGGCCCTCGTTGACTCAGTCTACTCCTGTACGACTTGTGGCAGGTGCGTTGTGAAATGTCCTCCCCAGATCAAGGTAAGAGACATAGTGCTTGCGATCAGGGCCACATTGTTTGGGAGCTCGGTTGCACCTGCCTCCATCAAGAGTCTTCTGTCTTCCGTAGCTAGGACTGGAAACATCTATGGCAGAACCGGCAGAAAGATTAGCGAAGATAGCTCGAGCCTAATCTTGTTTCCAGGATGTAATGTTAAGCACAAACACCCAGAGATCCTGGAATCGTCTCTCCGGCTTCTTGAACATCTGGGACTACGTGCAAGCGTGTGGGGAGGAACGGATTGCTGTGGAGCCCCGTTCGTGCTAGGAGGCGCTTTTGATCAGTTTCGTACTCTGGCAAGAAATAACTTCGGAAAGCTGAGGTCATCACGAGTGGTGCTTCCTTGTCCGATAGGGCTTCAGACTCTTAGAGTAAGCTATCCTATGTTTTTGAAGGAAGAACCTCCCTTAGCTTCTCACATTACAGAGATCCTCTCGACTAGAATTGGTTCTCTTCGTTTCCAAGAAACGAGTGAGACTGTCACCTATCATGATCCATGCTATCTTGCCAGACTCATGAAAGTAATCGAACCTCCTAGGAAGCTTCTCAACTCAGTCCCAGGGATCAGACTTGTGGAAATGGCCGACTCGAAGGAGAATACGAGATGCTGCGGCTCAGGTGCAGGAATCACCCAGACATACTCCAAGGAACTGTCTAGAGAGATAGCTCGTGAAAGAATCGAGCAAGCTCGTGATGTCAATGCAGATCGAATAATCACCTCCTGTCCCTATTGTCTCGACCAGTTGAGAGCAGTCTCAGGCGCGTTGCCGGTTGACGATATTACAGTGTTTCTTGCCTCGAAGCTGCAGTCTTCCTGACTAGATCGATGCCATTTCGAGAGTCCGGAGCCTTCAAGCAGGCCTATTCTTAAATATCAAGTACCTGCGCGGCCTATTCTGTTGTAGGTGCTCCTTGGTGACGAAGTTCACTTTTGTTTCTGGCGGGGTAATGTCTGGAATAGGAAAGGGTGTAACTACTGCTTCACTCGGGAAGATCCTTCAGGTGAGAGGGTTCAAAGTAACGGCTGTGAAGATTGATCCGTATCTGAATGTTGATGCTGGCACGATGAATCCGATCGCCCACGGAGAGGTGTTCGTGACTGAGGATGGTGGAGAGATAGACATGGACATCGGGACCTACGAACGATTCTTGGACATTAACATTCCCAAAGATCACAACATGACAACCGGGCAGGTATATCTCTCTGTGATTGATCAGGAGAGAAGAGGGGACTTCCTGGGCAAGTGTGTCCAAATAATTCCGCACATTACAGACGAAATAAAGCGTAGGATGGGTGAGATCGCTGCCAGAAACAACGTCGATGTTGCTTTGGTAGAAATTGGTGGAACCGTGGGAGACATAGAGAGTCTTCCATTTCTGGAGGCGGCCAGACAAATGAGACTTGAACAAGGACACGAAAATGTCATCTACGCGCACGTCACCCTCGTCCCAGTCGTAGATGTCGTTGGAGAGCAAAAGACGAAGCCTACTCAGCACAGTGTGCAAGAGCTGAGAAGAATCGGTATTCAGCCAGACATAATCGTTGCGAGAAGCAAGAAACCGCTGCTGACTGATCCGAAAAGAAAAATCGCGCTCTTCTGCAACGTGGAAGAAAGGGCTGTTTTCACTTCGCCAGACCTGAAGACAGTGTATGAAACTCCATTAGTGCTGGACCAGCAGGGACTAGGGGACTACTTGACCGAAAGACTCAAACTTCAAAAAAGGAAGCCTGACTGGTCGAGCTGGGAGAAGACTGTCAACTCCTTCGTAAGTCCGGAGCATGAAGTCAAGATTGCAATCTGTGGCAAGTATGCGGAACTTGCTGATTCGTATGTCAGCGTGAACGAAGCTCTCAGGCATGCTGCTGCTTCCTGCAACTCAAGATTGTCAATTGACTGGATAGAGACCGAAACATTCGAGGACAAAGAAGCTAACCTGCAGACTTTACTACGATTCGACGGCGTACTTGTCCCCGGAGGATTCGGAGCAAGAGGTACCGAAGGTAAAATTGCTGCAATCAACTACGCCCGCTTGAAGGATTTGCCTTTCCTAGGGATCTGTCTAGGCTTCCAGCTTGCCATTGTTGCCTTTGCTCGAAGCATTGGACTTGAAGCCGCAAATAGCACAGAGATCGATTCGGATAGTCCGAATCCGGTAATCGATCTCATGCCCGAACAGAGAGAGGTGGGATACAAAGGAGCTACAATGAGACTGGGTGCTCATGAGATCATCATATCACAAGGAACGATCGCGGAGAAACTCTACAGAGCTCGGAGAGTGTATGAAAGACACAGGCATCGCTATGAATTGAATCCCAAGTACGCAGACCAACTGACAAAGGCAGGAATGGTTTTCTCGGCCAAGAGCGGTGACGCAAGACGAATGGAGATCCTTGAGCTTCATGACAAATACTTCCACTTTGCCACTCAATTCCACGGAGAGTTCAAATCTAGGCCCAGTAAACCTTCGCCGCCTTATTACGGATTCATCAAGGCCTGTCTCGACAGGAAGCAAGGTAAGACGAAACCAGAGTTCTGGAAGTGATCTGTCCGAGATTGGCATGGCTAGTGCTTGTCTCACACCGTTGACCTGCACGCTCTCTATCAAAGCTAATTCGTCAAGATCACATGTCCGCCATTGGGTAACTAACAACGAGGTCCTCAAATGATCAAAATAAGAAACAGGAATGAGCTCATCAGAAACGGAAATGGTCCTCTTAACCGAAAAGCCAGATCTCTGGCCTTGCGAAGCCTTGAGTTCGCATTAAGAGCTGTTGACCCGAAGAAAATGATGAAATCAAGGATCTCGTTGAGGAATTCCATCGTCAAAGCTGATGGGTACTCCTTCGACTTGAAGAAGTTCAGAAACTTGTACGTGGTGGGTGGTGGCAAGGCAAGCGGTTCCATGGCTGAGGCTCTGAACCAGATCTTGGGTAATCGAATAGCGAAAGGTCTTGTGAACGTTCCACACTGCAACAAACACAGAGTAGGCGCCATAAGGCTTCATGAAGCAAGCCATCCAACTCCGGACGAGGCCGGTGTCAAGGGAACACTTGAGATGCTGAGGATCGTGGAAGAAGCAGGAAAGGACGACTTAATCATATGCTTGATTTCAGGAGGAGGCTCGAGCCTCATGCCCCTGCCTCGTGATGGAATTTCGATTCCAGACAAGAGTAAGATTACCGAGGCAATGCTCAAATCAGGAGCGACAATAAGTGAGATCAACACCCTGAGAAAGCATATCTCCGATTTCAAAGGAGGATGGCTGGCAAAGAAAGCCTATCCGGCCACGGTTCTAAACCTTGTCCTTTCTGATGTCGTAGGGGACCCTTTGAGCTTCATTGCCTCAGGGCCGTCGATTCCAGATCCAACAACGTTTCACGACGCAATAAAGATTCTACAGAAATACCGCTTATGGGATACCGCTCCAACATCCATCAAGAAAGTCCTGTTGGACGGAGAGAACGGTCTGCTTCCGGAAACTCCGAAGCCGGGCGACAAGGTCTTCAAGAAAGTGTATAGTGTTGTTGTTGGAAACAACCGGTCCGCAAGCACAGCCACCCAAAGATACCTCGCATCAGCTGGCCTACGCTCACTTATCCTGACATCGACTTTGGAGGGCGAGGCGAGACACGTCGGAACGATGCTGGCTTCAATAGCCCGTGAAGCTTTCGCTTCTGGAGATCCTGCTCAGAAGCCTGTCGGAATAGTGGCAGGCGGGGAAACAACGGTAACTGTCACCGGAAGGGGCTTGGGAGGAAGAAATCAAGAGATACTCCTAGGAGCCACACCGAGACTGAGTGGGATGGAGGGGGTTGTCATGGCTTCTTTGAGCACAGATGGAGTGGATGGGCCGACAGACGCTGCTGGAGCAATAGCTGACGGAGAAACACTGGCTAGAGCTACAAGAATGGGGCTAACCCCCGAGGACTTTCTAGCTGACAATGATTCCTACCACTTCTTCTCAAGGCTCAATGATCTTGTCTTTACAGGCCCGACCGGCACCAATGTTAATGATGTGTCGGTGATAGTAGTCCTGTAGGTACGAAAATCGCGGTTCTTTCGTCCGGGTCTTGCCTAGGTACTTGCATCATTGCGGCTCTATCTAGAAGAGCAGCTACTGCTCGGATCATGGCGATCCTTGTGCGTATGGCGGTGCGATTCCCTTGTTTGATCCTCGCGGGAGGATGAGCTGACAAGAATTTTAGTCAGCGTCCAGTATTCATTGCTGGAAATGTCAACCAAGGCCATTGCCGGTGTCTTTCGAACCCTGGAAACTCCAGATTTGAGAGTTCTAACAGGAATAGAGCTGGCACTTGGCAGCCATGCTTATCCTCCGATCGAGGACATAAGGAAATACGCCAATCTGCCACTTGACGAAGTAAGGTTCCGATTGAACCTTCTTCAGAAGAAAGGGTTGCTGCGAAGAGTCTCACCCGATATGATAGGATATGAGGGCTATTCTCTGAACTATTCAGGATACGATTGTCTCGCATTGAATGCTCTTGTCAAGGCGGGTGCTGTAGATGCTCTTGGAAATTCTCTTGGAATTGGAAAAGAATCCGACGTTTACGAAGGGCTCCGCGGAAAGCGCCGTGTAACACTGAAATTCCACAGATTAGGGAGAATTAGCTTCAGACAGACCAGAAGAACAAGAGGGTTTGTCGCCAGCCGTTCCCATACTAGCTGGATCTACCAGTCCAGGCTCGCTGCAGAAAGAGAATTCCAAACATTGAAGCTTGTCCATGGGTATCGAGTTTCCGTTCCTCTTCCTATTGCACATAACCGTCATGTCGTTGTGATGGGGCTTATCCAAGGCCTCGAACTCAACGATGTGGGCACGATAGATGCACCAGAAATAGTGCTGAACAACATACTGCTCAACATCAGAAAGGCCTACGTTAGGGCTAAGATCGTCCACGGCGATCTCAGCGAATTCAACGTAATGGTCAGGAAGAACGGCAAGGTGCTAATCATTGATTGGCCCCAATCAATTAGGGCAAATCATCCTAATGCTACAGACATTCTCAGGCGTGACGTGGAACACGTATTGAAATTCTTCAAACGTAAGTTCAAAACTGAATATCCTATCGAGCAAACGCTCGCCTACGTCATGGGACAGCTTCAGCAGCCTCAGGCTGCAGCGTAACAAGATCGTATCGACAGGTGTGCTATTCGATCAGTGAGGAGGCTCAACGCAGACATACAGAATGTTGCTTCCTCTCACTATGAGACTGCCGTAATTCGCTGCCGGCGATTCAGATCGATATTCCGTCGCGCCTTCAAGTATTATGTTCATATGACTATCGCAGTCGATCATCTTTCCTCGGAATTCGACATCATTCTTGAGCTTTAAGGTGACTTCATTGTTCAGTTTCTTTACCAAGAGGTTCAACGGTTTCTTTGATGGTTCCACTTGAATCCCTTCACTAGGCGTTCTGACACCGCCGGTATCTATTAAAAGCTTCTAGGAAACAGCCCTAGTTCCAGTGCTCTGAGCTCTTTTCGCCGATTGCAATCCAATCATTCAGAACACTGTCATTGATGAACTCCTTCACCCTCACAGAGGCTTTCCGAAGCGACGCCAATACTTCACCAGTCTCAATGTTCTTCCTAACAGATGACAAGAGAATTAGTGCCCGACATTTCGCCACCCGTGCCATCTCTCGAATGGTCATTGCAACAATGGGCATATTTCCAAGCATAGTAAATGATACTACCTTGTCAAAAGTTTCGGACTTGAAAGGGAGGCTGTCCGCATCAGCGCAAACAAGAGCTACGTTCCGTACAGTTCCGACTCTTTTCTTGGCGAGCCCTAGCATGACCTTAGAATAGTCTACCCCGACAAGGAATCCACGTTGCCGAACTAGTCGCCTGATTAGTGTCCCGGTTCCACAGCCACAGTCCAGAATCGTCTTGTCCGCATCCTCACCTAGGTATCGAGAACATCGTTCATACTTCTTCTCTTGTTCTTCTCCATACAGTTGATCGTATGTGCGAAATCCGGCGTTGTATCCGGCCAATGCGTGCTTCTTGAAATTCCAATATTGTTCGTCGACTTGCTCGTTCATGACAACCTATTCTCGGAGGAATTCACTTATTTTCCTTGTTTGTCTTTGCGCCAGAATCTCAGCGCATTTCTGAGGAGATACCTCCCTAAACTCAAGATTCATCGTCGCGAGCAGGCCTTGAGTTCCTTTTCTCAGCTCGGGAGCTGCTATGATGCCTCTCAACCCTCGACGCAAATTCTTCCTGATAGAGTTCAAGTATCTGTTCAACTGTGCCACTGATTCTTTTCCTGCGGGAACTCGCTTTATTTCTACAACAACGAGGTTGCTGCTAGAGTCTTCCCCCATTATGTCGGTGAAACCTGCTTCTCCTAGATTCTTCTCTGACACTATCGGACGAAATCCTTCCTCTATTAGATCAGGTCTTGCAAGAATCGCTTCTTTCATCTGCTCCTCAGAGACATACAAGTTGAACTCCCCTCGATCCGACAACTCATAGGAATCGACTGACAGTATTCGATTGAAGTGAAGCGAGAGCGTCTCCCTTTGCTGTGGTCTTGCAGCGACAATGTGCAGACTCTCTTTCTCTGCCTCAATCCGGAAAAGGCACTTTGAGGGCTGCCAATTGACTGGTTCATAACCTGAAGATCTGTGGACCAGTACTGAGCCGTCCTTTTTCACTATGAGAACTCTTTCCCCCCAGTCGAGCGATGAATTGGCTCTTCCTTCATAGTCGACACGGCAATTCCCAACCACTATGATCAATCGACGAGTGGACAAGGATCGCCTGAGCACCGATGCAGCCTCATCGAAACTTGGGTCTTTGATCGATAGGGACTGAGGAGATCTTGCATCAGACATGAGCATCTGCCCAACTCGTTTTCTTTTGCGTATCGAAATAGTTTCCTTCCCATTTGCTGTTAGGAATAGACACGTCATTTCTTATACGGGGAAGCGGTATAGTTGTTGCGGTCCTTGAGGGGACGTGAATGGCGGGACTGTCAGATAGAGTTTCACTTCTCCGGATTTCTCCTATTCGTCGTGTTACTGCGCTGTTGGATGAGGCCCAAAAGAAGAGTGATATGATATCCTTCGGAGGAGGTGCCCCTAGCCTTCCTCCTGCGAAGGAAGTTCTGGAAGAAATGTGTCTACGACTCCAACGTGACTCTTTGAAGTCATCAACATACACAGGCACAAAGGGTCTTCCTGAGCTGCGGCAACTCATTTCTGAGGACATCAAAAGATACGGAAGACTTGACTACAGTGCAGAGAAAGAAGTCATAGTCACAGATGGTGGAACTGAAGCAATATTCTCTCTGTTCATGTCTTTGCTCAACAAGAATGACGAAGTGGTCATCCTAGATCCAACATACTTGGGTTACAACGAGGCAATTGGCCTCTCAGGAGGAAGAGTCACAACCCTTCCCGTCAATGTGAAGAACGGCTATCAACCTGATCTGGAAAGCCTGAAGAATCTGATCACTGAACGGACCAAGGCGTTCATACTGCTCTCACCAGACAACCCCACCGGAAGAGTGATCTCCAAGGAATTCGTAAAAGGGCTTGTAGATCTGGCAAACGACCACGACTTCTGGATAGTATCTGACGACACCTACAAGCACATAATATATGAGGGCGAGCATGTGTGGGTCGCTGGTTTCTCCGGAGCACGAGAAAGGACTGTTATGCTATGCAGTTTCTCAAAAGAGGCTTCGGCCCCAGGTTTCAGATTGGGATATGCCCTGGCTCCACCCCCGATCATAGATGCAATGGAAAAAATGAAGCAATACACAAGCCTAGCCCCAGCCACCCTGTCCCAGTATGGAATGATCAAGTTTCTCAGTGACGGGGTCAAAGAAAGGTATCTCCGGGACGAGGTAATCCCAATCTACAAAGAACGAATGGAGTTCATGGGCAAATGCATAGAGAAATGTCTTCCCGAGGCTAGAACAACTCGCCCGGCAGGCGCCTTCTACTATTTTGTTGATATGACTTCCTACCTTTCTGAGATGCATGGAGGTGACGAAGACTTCTGCAACAGACTTCTCTACAGAAAAAACGTTGCCGTGATTCCCGGATCCTTCTTTGGGAAAGGAGGAGACGGGCACATCAGGATGACGTTTGTGAGCGCGCCTAAAGAGAGGATAGAAATGGGAATCAAAGCCATAGGGGAATATGTGTTCTCCCACACTTTCTGAAAAACGCAGAAGCGCTGACAATAGGCACTGGAAAGCCCTTTATAGAGAGATTTGACTGTTAGTGAATCGAGGTCTCACGAATGGCGAACGTTGAGGAACTTCTAAAGAAAGCGAAGAAACCGGCCGAACTGGCGTTGAAGTATCACCCATTCTATCAGGGTAAGATCGAAATAGTGGCGAAATGCGCTATCAGAAACTTCGACGACTTTGCGATCTGGTACACTCCAGGCGTTGCTGAACCATGCAAGGTCATCAACAAGAACAAAGAAGCCGTATACGAGATGACAAACAAGTGGAATACTGTCGCAGTCGTCAGCGATGGAACACGAGTTCTAGGACTTGGAGACATAGGGCCAGAAGCAGGAATGCCTGTAATGGAAGGAAAGGCCCTCCTCTTCAAGTATCTCGGCGGCGTAGACGCGTTCCCGATTTGTCTGGGAACAAAAGACCCTGATGAGATAATAACTGCAGTTAAGTGGCTCCAACCTTCCTTCGGCGGAATCAACCTTGAGGACATAGAGCAGCCAAAATGCTTCTACATCCTAGATCGATTGAGAAAGGAAGCAGAGATTCCAGTGTGGCATGACGATCAGCAGGGAACTGCAACTGTCGTGGTTGCCGGTGCCATGAATGCTATCAAGGTGACTGGCAGGAAGTTGAATCAGACAAAGATGGCGATTGTGGGTGCAGGAGCTGCAACCATGGCCACGGTGAGAGTTCTGGTGGCAGCCGGAGCGAAGCGCGAGAACATGATTCAAGTCGACAGCAAGGGCATACTGCATCCTGGAAGAAAAGACATCGAGAAGGTAAAAGACCAATATTCAGCCAAGTGGCTCATGTGTCTCAAATCGAACAAGGAAGGAAAGACCGGCGGAACTACTGAGGCCATGAAAGGCGCAGACATCGTCATTGCGATGTCCAAACCTGGCCCCGGAACAATTACCAAGGAAATGGTCAAAGGCATGGCCAGCAACTCGATAGTATTCGCAGCTGCCAATCCTATTCCTGAGATATGGCCTTGGGAAGCCAAAGAAGCAGGCGCAAGAATAATAGCAACAGGCAGGTCAGACTTCCCTAATCAGATAAACAACGCACTAGGTTTCCCCGGCATCTTCAGAGGTACATTGGACGTGAGGGCGAAGACAATCACCGACGAGATGTGCATCGCTGCCGCACAGGAACTTGCCAAATTGGCGGAAGACAGAGGTCTTCGAGACGACTACATAATTCCGAACATGGATGACTGGGAGGTCTTTCCGCGAGAGGCCCGAGCGGTTGCGCTGAAGGCGATTGAGCAAGGAATTGCGAGAGTGAAACTAAGCTCACAAGAGCTCTACGACAAGGCCATGGCCATGATAAAGAGAGCCAGAGACGAAACTCAACTCCTGATGAAGGAAGGGTATATTCGTCAGCCTCCCCCCTAAACCAGCAACCGCCTGAACCAAACCCTTCCTTTCTGTTTTTCATTCCTAGGGAACGGATTAGCCGACACCATGTTCTGACATGGTTCGAGAAACTAAGAGAGACCGAAGGACCGGAGTCTGGTGTACCTAACCGCTTATGCAGCTTGTGGAGACTCATGGTTCGTTTTGTTGCACATCGTCATTCAAGAGTGAAGTCTGCACACGTGTGTCTCTGCAAATAGGAAAGTAGGAGGAAGGAGGCCTAGGTACATTAGCCCTGATATGACTTCAACATCAATTCAGCCAAGTCATATACTTGGATTTGCTCGTATCCCAGCTCTTTCAATATGTCACGTATTTGGATATAGCAGAATGGGCATTGAGTTACACATGCCTTGGCGCCTGAGTTTATGATAAACTCTCCTTTTCTTCTAGCGATCATCATGGAAAAATCTCGTTCACCAGCTCGCACTCCCCCACCAGCTCCACAGCATCTGTCCGGTTCCTCCATTTCCACGTAGTTGACACCTGGGATTTTTGTCATGAGATTCTGAAGATCCAATGGTGCCTCTAGCCCTCTGTTCAGGTGGCATGGATTGTGCAACGTAGCTTTGACGTTGATTGTCTTCATATCTTTCACGTTCAGATCTGTGTTTCTTGACAGGTATTGTGCAACATGCATGGTTTCGAATCCGAGTCTTCTTTCGATAAGTTCAGGATAGTTGTTTCTGATCGTCATGGCACATCCGGGGCAACCTGTAACGACAGTCTTGACTCCTAGTTCTTCAAGGATTCTCACATTCTTAGGAACTAATTTCTCCTTTGCTTGTTCGACTAGGCCCACCCTAAGAAGCGGTGAGCCACAACATGTGAATTCCGACGGTATGACGACCTCAATGTTGTTTCTTGTCAGAATCTCTATGATAGCTTTTCCAGTTTCCTGAAGTCTATAGTCGGTTAGACAGCCAGGGAAGTATCCCACGGTGTCTTTTGGGTTCTTGACTCTTGCAGCATATCCAGTCTTTACCATTTCCAGCAGCGATGTTCCTATCTTGTCGACGGTTCGACCAAACTTCAACGCTCTGCTTGTGAACTCCTCATGTCCTGGCAGAGGTCCCAGCCCGGTCTTGGCTACAACGGCCCTCATTTTCTCGATAGCTTTCTCAGGGATGTTGATTTCCTTTGGACACACTTCCACACATGCTCTGCACGTAGTGCACTTGTATATGCCTTCGATGAACGCCTCTCTCACTCGGTCTTCTTCGTTTCTCTTGTCAAACTGAAGTCGTGCCAGTTTAGCGTGGAACATGGGGCCTGAAAACTCTTGCCACGCTTCTATGACCGCCGGGCATGCGGAGATGCATGCCCAGCACTCAATGCACTCCCGGACCTCTTTGATTGGTACGATTTCATCAGCATGAACTATTTCAGGTCTCGATGCTTTCTTGGTCCTCTTCACGTACGGGTTCATTCGTTGGATTCTTCTCTCCCCTCTTTCCAAGTCTACAACTAGGTCCTTTACAACTGGGAATTGCAGAAGTGGTCTGAGAGTGATGCCTTTTCCTTTCTCTACCGCTGTTCGGCAAGCTATCCTGGGCTTCCCGTTTATTATGACGGCACAAGACCCACACTGCCCTGCACGACACGCCCAACGATATGCGAGAGTGCCATCGATCTTGTCGTGAACATGGTGTAGAGCATCCAGTACGACCATTCCTTCAGCGTAGGGAATCTCGTATGTCTTGAAGCTCGGTTCCTTGTCTACGTCCGGATCATATCGGAAGATCTTCGCCTTGATTGTCTCAACCATTTCTTTACATCCCCGCAGGCTTTAGCAAAGTCACAGCCACAGGATTCTTCTTGAATACCATTTTGCCATTCTCCTGTTTCACTGTGATATTCACAAACCAGATCCTGTTGTCCGTCTTTGGAAAGTCTCTTCGGAAGTGGGCTCCTCGGCTCTCTTCTCTCATAAGAGCCGCTCTCGCTATCATATCAGCCGTAAGAACCATGTTCTCAATCTCAAGCGCTTCAATCAACTCGTGGTTATATCTCGTTCCTGTACCTGTAACATATAGTTGAGGTATCTGCTCCTTCTGAATCTTTTCGATCTATAGAACCGCTTCTTGGAGCTCATCACGATTTCTGAATATGCCTACCTTGTTCCACATCAGCTCTGCAAGCCTTGTCTTGATTTGAACTGGCCTTACCCCTTTCCTTCTCTCGATGAAGCTTTTGATATGCTTGGCCTCTTTCTCGACGTCTTTGCGATCTAAGGATACGTGTCCGTTGCTCTTCGCGCATTTCGCAGCGTTCTCTCCAGCTCTCTTTCCAAAAACTTGAGTGTCAAGAAGAGCATTTCCACCAAGACGGTTTCCCCCTTGGATCCCTCCCGCGACTTCACCCGCTGCCCAGAGTCCTTTGAGATCGGTTGCTGCATCCTCGTCAACAAAAAGCCCTCCCATCAGATGGTGCGCCGTCGGAGCAACCTCCATTGGTTCTTTGCGTATATCCACGCCTGTGTCCAAGAACTGGGTGAGCATCGTTTTCAATCGTGTTTCGATGACATGCGGGTCAACGTGAGCCACGCTTAGGTAGACCCCACCGTGCGGTGTTCCTCTTCCTTCGAGAACTTCGGTGGCAATAGATCGCGCAACAACATCCCTAGCTGCCAGTTCTAGGTTGGGGTCATACCTTTTCATGAAGCGCTCATTGTCTTTGTTCATGAGTATTCCTCCTTCTCCTCTAACCGCCTCAGTCACCAGAATGCCCCGAGCAGATTCTGGAACCAGCATTCCGGTGGGATGAAACTGGAACATCTCCATGTCTATGAGGCTCGCTCCAGCGCGGTAGGCCATTGCATATCCGTCTCCAGTGTCTTGAGCAGCGTTTGAGGTAAACTTGTAAATGCGACCCGTACCTCCGGCTGCAAGAACAGTTGCTTTGGATTTGAGAAGAAGGAAATCGCTCGTCTTGTAATCGATGCCGAATGCGCCCGCAACTCTGCCGTTTGCCAGCAGAAGATTTGTGACAAACACCTCTTCCATCACGTCTATGTCTCGGCGTCTGACTTCCTCGGTCAGTGTTGCCATGAACTCATGTCCGGTTCTGTCAGAGGCGTAGCATGTTCTGCGATAACTCTGTTTTCCAAAAGGTCTTTGCGCTATTTTCCCTTCCGATGTCCGGTCGAAGACGGCACCATACTCTTCGAGATCGAATATTCGTTCTGCGCCTTCTTTCACCAGGATCTCAACAAGCTTCTGATTGTTGATCCAGCCTCCTCCCGTGATTGTGTCCTTGAAGTGGACCTCCCAGTTGTCTTGTGGATCAACATTCCCTAGAGCGACGTTTACTCCTCCCTCAGCCATGCAAGTCTACCCAAGCGTTGCTGCGCTCTTAATGGGCCTTGCCTAACAATTCCTTGCTGAGGAGAGTAACCTGCACATTGTAGTTTGACGCTTCTATTGCGGCCCTGCTTCCAGCTCCGCCTGCGCCAATGACCAAGACATCGGTCGTGACTGTTTCAACGGACATTAGGGTTCACACCTAGCCACCTTGTCTAATCATCCGGCCGCTACCCAATACCCTGCAAATATGTAAAGGTTAGCAGGAGAGTTGAGTTCTATTGTGAAACACCCAGAGTCTTCAGGATCTCAGCTCGTTTCTCTTGCGCTAAACCCTGAATGATGTCGTGAAGATTCTTTCCCTGTGAGTCGATTGTGACAGCCAAAGGACCGAATTCCTCAACTTCCAGTATCCAAAGAGCTTCAGGCATCCCCAGATCATACCACTCAACACCTTTCAC
Source organism: Candidatus Bathyarchaeota archaeon (assembly GCA_022865705.1). Lineage (GTDB taxonomy): Archaea > Thermoproteota > Bathyarchaeia > 40CM-2-53-6 > JALHTG01 > JALHTG01. The sequence continues at coordinate 39,385 of JALHTG010000048.1, forward strand.
TTCCTTGATTCTCTGAGAAGCTAGAACTGCCGCGCCTCCTGTGAAGTCACAGTATATCACACCGAATTTCTTCGCAGCTTCAGCCGTCTTGGCACCCATGCCAGCCTTCCCAACAATGATTCGAGGTTTCAATCGTTCGATGAATTCTGCCTCATAAGATTCCATTCTCGTGCTTGTCGTCGGCCCAGCTGCTACAATCTTCCATTTGTCACCCGCTTTCGCGGCTATAGGTCCACAGTGAAATACTATGTTTCCATCGAAGCTTACAGGGATCGGTTTCCCTGCTCTTGCGTACTCCAGCGCCCTCCTGTGAGCTTGATCTCTGGCAGTAATCATGAGTCCGCTAACGTAAACTGAATCTCCTATGCGAGGTTTCCTGACATCTGTTTCGCCTATCGGTGTCCTGAACTTGAACGTGGCCATTTCATTTCCTCCTTAGGTAATGACCTCCACCTTTCCATTCTTGTGGATTCTTGATGTTGCTCTCCTCGCAGCCCAACACTGCATGTTGATTCCGACAGGTAGGCTTGCGGTGTGACAGTGGGCATATTCTATGTTTACACCGAGCGAAGTGGTGCTCCCGCCAAGGCCCATCGGCCCTATCCCAGTCATGTTGGCTCCTTTCAGGAGTTCTTTCTCCAAATTGGCAATTTCCAGCTCTGGATGGGGCTTGTCGATTGGTCTAAGAAGAGCTTTCTTTGCGAGCTTCAATGCGATGTCAGCAGATCCTCCTATTCCAACACCGATGATAGTTGGTGGGCACGGCTGGGCTCCAGCCTTGATCACTTGGTCGATTACGAAACGCTTTACTGCCATCGCACCCTCTCCTGGCGTGAGCATAGCCAGACTGCTCATGTTCTCTGATCCAGCTCCTTTCGGCATTACAGTAAGCTCGACGTAGTCTCCTTCACCCATGTCCCAATTCACGTATGGCATATTCGTTCCAGTGTTGTCTCCGCTGTTCTTTCTTGTCAGTGGATGCACAGCATTCGGTCTCAGTGGAACTTCCGTAGTAGCGGTTTTGACCGCCCTGTTCAGAGTCGCTGGAACAAAGGAGACATCGCCAAAGTCCTTTCCTACGGTAACGTAGAACAGTATCACCCCAGTGTCCTGACAGATTGGTGTCTCTTTTCCCTCGCCCAAGTTGATGTTGTCAAGTATTGCTCTCAATTGGGTTTTTGCAGTCTCAGAA
>JALHTG010000049.1 GCA_022865705.1 Candidatus Bathyarchaeota archaeon
AGATCTTTTCTGGCCTTCGCTGAGTTAGGCGTCTTGATCCTCGTTGTGAAGGCTTCTTCCATCTTGTACTCTACTTTGGAGTCATCTTTGTTAAGGTGCTTCAGTACTAGGTCAGAAACATACTTGATCTCGTACTGCTTCTGGCCTCCAAGATTGTAGACCTCTCCAGGCCTGAAGTTGCCAACAATGTTCCCTAAAGCCCTGCATATGTCTTCAACATATTCGAGAGTCCTTTTGTGTCCTAGATAAACCGTAATAGGCTCGTTGCGAAGAGCTTTGTATATGAACTTAGGCACAAATCCTCTGTAAGGAGTATAGTGTTCCCGCGGGCCATAGACGTTGAACAACCTAACACGGACAGTCTCAGTCCCAAACATGGCTGCCGAGTTCAGGATCTGCATCTCGTTGACCCATTTTGTCATGGCATAGTCATTCATCTGCTTGATAGGAACCTTATCCATCACATCCTCAGTCATCACGCCATCATAGTCGCCATATACTTCAGCGCTTCCGAAGAAGATCATCCTGAACTTCTTCTTTTCCTGCATCCGCAAAACATTCTTTGTTCCAACAGCGTTTGTCATCCAAAGGTTCTCATAGTAGTCTTCACCGTTCCAACGACCATACTCCGCTGATGCGAGGTACACGTAGTCAAAGGCATGTTCCTCAAATATCCGTTCAACTTGCCGGTACTTTCCTATATCACAACGAGTGTAGTTAGGCCTCTCAGAATTCAGGAGGTCACCGACCCAGACATCATGTCCACGCTTCTCCAGCTCAATTACCAAATTAGATCCGATGAAACCTGTGCCACCCAGCACCAAGATCTTACTCAAGTTCTTGCCTCAACACTTCAACAATCCTAGCAGCTGCCTTGCCGTCCCCAAAGGGGTTCTTCCAATCATTGAGGCGACGCAACATAAGCTTTGTCCTCTCAAGAATCACGTCCTGACGTGTTCCCGCCAAAATGTTCGACCCCACTTCCAGCGTCTCCGGCCTTTCAGTGTTATATCGAAGAGTAACGCAGGGAACACCCAGGACACATGCCTCCTCCTGGACACCTCCAGAGTCTGTGAGAACAAGTCTTGCCTCAGATTCAAGTTGCAGAAAATTGAGATAATCAAAAGGCTCCACAACTTTAAGACCATTCGGCTCCAACCCAAATCTCTCCATCGACTTTCTGGTCCTAGGGTGAAACGGACAAACGATATCTAGACCAAATTCGTTCCTGACACTCTGCAATCCACCTATGATGCCACGAAGTCTGGTCTCATCATCAACGTTCTCCTGCCTGTGTACAGTGGCCAAAAAATAGGAGCCTCGGTTCAGACCTAAGTCAGCCAAAGCGGAGGAACGTTTCTTAGCAACCTCAAGGTTCTCGAATACCGCGTCAACAACCGTGTTGCCTGTGACAGTTATCTTCTCCTCAGCAATACCTTCCCCAAGGAGGATCTGCTTAGATTTCTCAGTCGGAGCAAACAGATAATCTGAGGCATGATCCGCCAAGACTCGGTTAACCTCTTCAGGCATTTCCCGGTCATAACTCCTCAAGCCAGCCTCCACATGACCTACCCGAACACCCAATTTGACAGCAGCTAAGGCACCCGCAAGAACCGTATTTGTATCCCCTTCAACGAGGACCACATCAGGCTTCTCTTCCAAGAACGCTTTCTCCAACCCACTCAGCATCTTGGCAGTCTGTTCGCCATGTCTACCCGAGCCAACATCCAAGTTACATTTGGCATCAGGCAATTCCAACTGCTTAAAGAACACTCTGTCCATATTATACGAATAATGTTGACCAGTGTGAAGAATCGAAAAATCAAGATTCAACCGCTTGCACTCCCGAATCACGGGACTCATCTTGATTATTTCGGGACGAGTTCCTAAGACAATTGAAATCCTCAACTAGAATCTAAGACCTCATCCCACAGCAAAATCCGCGAAACAAACATCATGCACTAGAGAAGCGCTACGCAATGAGAAGCAATCATGCTAACTGGCATCGTTGGAGTACCTTTTCTCTCCTGTAGCCATGCGAAACTGACGTTTTGCATCTTCCCTCAGCTTCGCTATGGCAAAGAGCATGATCGAGGAAACAGACAACAATGTTCCCATGCAAAGTGAGCCAATTGACACCAAGGCAACAGGTAATGTGAAGGCTCTTGACAAGTTGAAGTCCCAAAGGACATATGCTCCTGTGATGAGCCCAGTGAAGACAAGCAATGAACCGGGTAATCCTAACATCGAGAGTGGCCTTTGCTCAACTAGCAGCCTTAGGGCAGAAAGAATTATCTCAGAACCATGCGCGAGGGGGTGACGCTTCGAAGTCTTGTACAGACCTTTGTATGACACGGTCACTGGCACTTCCTGAACCTTCATCCCGCACTTCGAAATCAAAGACAGCTGCTCAGCTTCGACTCCGAAACCATCGGATTCACATTGCTGAATCACATCCAGAGCTTTCGTCGAATAGGCTCTGAAACCGCACTGTGTATCCTTCACAATGTTGTTGCAGCTCTTCCGACTCAAAGAATTGATGACTTTCAGACCAAACCTGCGGTAAGGAGGAAAATCCGTCTTAGATGCTTGCATGAATCTTGAACCCACCGTCACCTCAGCCTTCTTCTCCTTAATCGGTTTGACCAAGACAGGAATCTCGGTTGGATCATGCTGTCCATCAGCATCCAACGTCACAATTATCTCAGCATCAAGTTTCTGAGCCAATGCAAACGCTGATCTCAGAGCCGAACCTTTCCCACCATGACCGTTCCGAATAACAGTTGCCCCAAGACCCTCAGCAATCGAAGCAGTCATGTCTGTAGATCCATCATCTGCGACGATGACGCGATCCACGAACTTCTGGACCTGCAGAATTGTCTTCGCTATCGTCATTTCCTCGTTGTAAGCAGGAATGCAAGCAACAATCGCGTAGCGCGCGCGCGCCATGGCTACAGAGCCAAAATTTTCAATTTGATCTGATGTAACCTTCATAATGCGCACCCGGAAACAGCCGAAACATTAAACCGCGATAGCCCGAGATACAGCGCGTATGAATTATCCTGAATCCATTCGAGAGCCCGAAGGTTACCCCAAGAATAAGCCAAACGGGAAAACCTCAACGCCAGCTTTCTTCCTTCTTCAGCGATTCTTCCAAACAACGTATCTTCCAAGATTCCGTTCACCCTCTCGACTATTCTCTCAAGGAGACAAGACAGTCGAAAGCTCCTGACCTCTCCAACTAGGTCTATTGTGAGGTTCACCAGCGACCTCTCGATCTGAGTCAAAGCACGGTACCATATCTTCTTCCGCATGCTTCTAGTTCTAATTCCGACCAAGAAGGCTCGAGTAAGCTTCAACCGCAGAATCTCCGGATATCCTGTCTGGAATTCATTTATAGAACTTAAAAAGGCTTATTCTCTATGAAACTATAAGTAACAGCCAAATCAACTAAAGAAGAAACCGGATTCCAATTTACAGATATCTGCAACTGTAAGTAGCTCCGAAACCATTTCAAATCCGCCCGAACTGCCACAAACGCGCTACCGACGTTGTTGATCTTAGGTGGGCCTTCCATAATGAAGGTAGAAGATGCTGACAAGTCATCATTCGAATATTAAACAGCATAGTACGCGCATTGACCTCAACCGACCTCCATGGTCAAAGACAGCATTACTTAATCGTGGCTTTAACCAGACTTGCCAACCCATCTCGAAGAGACGTCTTGGGGCCGTAGGCAAGCAGCATCTGGGCTTTGCTTATGTCGGCTAAGCTTCGAAAGATTTCACCTTCGCGACGATTCTCGTAGACAGGATTCCTGTTGCCTCCGGTTATCTCGGCCAAGGTTTCTGCGAGCTCATTGATCGTGACCTCTCTTCCTGAGCCGATATTGATCTTCTCGCCAACCGCACTCTCGCTACCTAGGGCGCTCAAGACCGCGTCCACCACATCTGAGACGTATACGAAATCACGTGTCTGATTCCCGTCTCCGAAGATCGTGGGCGCCTCCCCCGAGAGAAGCCTCTCAATGAACTTCAAGATAACCCCCGAATACGGTCCTTTTCTCTGCCTCGGCCCGTAAACGTTGAAGAAGCGCAGGCAGACAGTCTCTAGGCCAAACGAGGCTCTGAAAGCATCGCAGTATGCTTCTCCCGCGAGTTTGGAAGCAGCATACGGGGAAAGAGGGACTGTTGGATGATTCTCATCAAGAGGCAAATGCAGCGGATCACCGTAGACAGCGCAAGATGATGCGAATACAAATCTTCTCACGCGCCTTTTCACGCAGGCCTCTAAGAGGTTCAGAGTACCCAAGGAATTTGTCAAAGCAGTTGACCTAGGCCTCTCTAATGATTCTGGAACACTGATCAAGGCAGCCAGATGGACAACGAAATCCATATTCCTAACTGCGTAAGAGACATCATTCGCATGTTGAATATCTCCTTTAACAAATCTGAAATGTTCATTAGCCTTGCAAGGTGACAGGTATTCTAACCTTCCCGAAGACAGATTGTCAAGCACGCTGACGTCGTATCCCTTCAGAATGGCGGATTCAACGAAGTGACTACCAATAAACCCGGCACCACCAGTCACCAAAAGTTTCCTATGTTCATTGCTCATCTTCAAACTGCCTCTTATCCACAGTCAACCGGCGCGCGCTTGGGTAGACAACGTCTCCATCAGCTCAGGCTACTACTGTTAGATATTTATTAACTATGATTGATAACTAAAGGATCTACGTTGGAGGCATAGACTGAAACGACTGCCTCAAGAACATTGCGTTGCTACGCTGCACAACTAAGGGCAAGAGTAACTAAGATCTGCAGAGAAGGAAGATACTTCCTTCTTGTCTTCGCATTAGGAATTCTAGTTCGCTCCATACCGAACCTTATTACGCAATTTCCCACAGGATATGATACAGTCTACTACGCCACGCAAATTCTCGACTGGAGGAATAGCCTAGCAGACCCGAACATCGTATTCCAGACACCCCTCCATCTGCTAATCCTAGGCCCAATATACGGCATAACTGGTCTAGACCCCTTCACGATACTGAAAGTAGCACAACCTCTTCTATACGGCCTACTTTCGATAGCCTTCTACTACGCTTCCAGGAGACTTCTAAATTGGGAGCCAAAGCAAGCATTCCTCGCAACAATCATTTTCTCACTACAGACCACAACGCTCCGGATATCATTCGACCTACTCAGAAACGAGCTGGGTCTCGTACTGCTTCTCTTCATATTGCCTACCTTCAAGAATTTTAAGAAGAGGCAAGTGATGTTCACACTTCTCTCGACCCTCGTCATCCTCTCACATCAGACGACCTCTATCATCCTCTTCATCATAATCGTCTACTACCTATTCACGTATATACGAAAAGGAGAATACTGCGAGGCCCGAAGACTCCTACTCTACTCGCTACCAGCAGCTCTACTTTTCGGAGCCGTGATTGTCAACACCGTCGGCTTGCTAAACATACCTTTCACCCCCGCCCCCAGTATCTTCACAAACATAATCTCCATCCCCGAAAAAAATAACATATTCTTCAACTATCTGGCAGGAGAAGATTTCGTCAACTACAATCAGTCCTACATCAATCTACTAACAGACGTGTTATCGCTGTACCTAGCCTCCTTCATACTCATCTTACCTTTGGTCGTCAAGGGCACTCGGAGTCTCAAAGAGAAGAGCATAGGCGTCTGGACAGGCTTCTGCGCCTTCGGGGCCTTCATGTGCCTCATAACCCCAAGCTTCGCCATCCTACTCTGGCACAGATGGATGCAGCTCCTGATTGTGCCGTATGCTTTCTACGCAACAAACGGAATCTACATGATTAGTAGGAATTGGAAGACAAGGATATCAAGAAAGAAACTGGTTATCATGACATGCACGATCTACGCGATCGTGGCCATCCTCTACATGACAACGCCGTACACTAACCCAATCTCGCCCTACGCCGCCATCTCGCCCTCAAGCAAATACTCTCCGACAACCATGCTCAGAAACACTGTTCCAATCGAAGACACACCAGATGTCAAACAAGCATTACTTTGGCTGAATCAGAACATGGGAAACGACACCTGTCTCCTGACAAGAGATGCCTTCCTCAACTGGGCAAAACTGTACTTGGACAAAGGGAACACGATCATCTACTATCGATTCAAAGACGTATCTGCTGGCCTCAAACTTGCTGAGACATTCAACTACTCGAGAATCTACTGGATATGGTGGGCTGAGAACGGCGTCGGATTAAGTAGGTACGGACAATCAGTGCCGAACGACTTCCTACCTATATACACAACTGGGAATATTGTGGTCTACAAGCATGCATGACTACGCTCCGCGCGCAGCTAAACTATTCAATGCACATCAGGTTGTCAGACTTCTCGAGGTAGTGACCACATGTTTCCTTGTCTCGACAACTAGCACAGCCAATATGAATATGGCCATCCAGACGAGGAAGAAGACCTCGCCGAAGGAATCGTGGAACATGTTGGCCGCTTCATATCCTGTGTTGACTCCGATCAGGCATATTGAGGCTATCCTCAAAATGTTCGCCATAAATGCGCCAGCCGCACCCACTATAACATAGACGATCCTCCGTCGGACCCTTACGGACATTATACTGAGGACCATCACTATCGTGAAGGAGTATATGATGAGGCTGTGAATGCCTGCACATGGCCAATTGATGGCCACAATGAACCTTCTCCCTAGTTGTCCGTTAACTAAGATTCCCCACCCATCGCCAATTGAAACCATCCGAGCCGCGGATCCTAAAGAATTGAGCAAGAAGACAGTGGACTCGATTATGGGTGGGACAAACGATTCAAGAATCTTGGATGAGGTGAACGGGTAAAATGTGTCGATCATGAAAAAGAGCCCTACAGCTCCGAGGAAAATAGACGAAACAATGTGGCGCCCAAGTCCACGTGTCCCATACAGCAGGATTGTTGCAACCAGTAAGGAGGAAGCTAAGATAAGATACTCCAATGAGAGGGGCCAATGTATCTTAAGAAATCCTTCACCGTAGATTCCTCCGGATGGCACACCAACGAGTCGGCCCAATTGAACAATCCCCGCCATCAAACCCACCTGTGTTAGGATCACATAAAATGTGGGGAAGACAAGGGCAGCAAAAAAGCAGAACCACCTTTTCCTACTGAAGGAATATGACACACTTTCTGAAGCTTTGCGGCCAAATGTTAGTTCAATAACTAGCATCCAGAGGAAGGTAAGATACGAGAATCTTCCAATCCAAGATTCATCAAATGAAGATGGATCAAATAGATATAACATGAATATTGGCACAGCATATGACAGTATGAAGGCAAGATCCAGTTTAGCCTTCAGCAACCTCTTCAAAACCGCGTTCCCTACCATTCGCATACGTGAAATCTCCGAAACAGCTGATCGAGTGAGTTGAGTCATTGCTGTTGTCTTGTCCTTTCCTTATCTCCTTCGCGCGCGCTGAACTTGCTTTGATCTAGCTTCATCTTGAGCATTTGCTACTGAAATGATTATAATGATTATGAAGCTGACTTCTTGAAAACCATGCTAACTATTGCACCAATATAAGGCGTACTTTTCAATCGAGTTCTACGTATTTCTGTAAGACTTAGGTTCCCCGATAACAACCTTTCTGGTTTCTAACCAAAGCGCGAGCAGGACACTGATCGACAATGGCGAACACGGTTCTAACCACAAGCGCTCGCCGAGCAGCCTTGAACAAGTCAACATGTTATGGGATAATAGATTGACGATTGAACAAAGATCTCGGGAAAAATAAGATTCAGAAACATGACACTTGTTGGCGTACAATTAGTGGAAGAGCTAGTAGCGCGCGCT
>JALHTG010000050.1 GCA_022865705.1 Candidatus Bathyarchaeota archaeon
CTCCAGGTCTATGAATCCGCCAAGTACTACCGAGGCGACAATGTTCTGTATCTGAATATCAGGTTTCCTCGAAATGACGATTCCATTCCTCTTGAGTTCATCCACAACCTTCATCACCGCTTTTCTTGCCTGCCGTTCAGACTTAGCACCAGTGCAAACCATCTTTCCCGACCTGAAGATCAGCGTAGCTGTCTTCGGCTTCTTCAACCTGAAAACAAGCCCTGGAAATGATTCGGGTCTATATTCGACGCCTGGGAATGCTCGTACGATGGAGCTCAGATCCAAGTCTTGTCCGAGAGTTGCTGATGCGACGACATTCTGTATCTCCGTGAGCGCTTTCCTCCTTACCAAGAACTCGCAACCCCAGTTCAAACGTAGAGGTGGGCCCGCAAGATTTGTCTGTATCCCTAGGGCGGGCAGAATGATTCAGACTCACGGCCGGCCGTTGCGAGAGTTGTCTCAACATGGCTTGACAAGTCTTGGTAGCAGAAAACCCGAGTTTCAGGTTCAACGAGTTTTCTAAGGGTCAAGTGTTGTAGGAGCGGCTGAATCCTGCGCCGAACCGGCTCTACGAACCTTTTATGTAGCCCCGTGACGATCTCGTATTCCTTCCAGACAGTCTCTTCAGGTATTCCACCGTCTATGTAATCCTCAACAGTCGTCTCCAGGTCCTCAGGAGACCAACGAACACAGCGTCAAAGGATGAATCCCCGATCTTTTCAATTGCCTTCTCAGCGATGCGTTCGTGCCCAGGAACATATAGTATGGTGACGTTTGTTATCAGAAAGCAACCCCACACATAGGCAAACGACTCAGTCGATAGTTATCTTATGTCCAGCGCGCGCTTTCAGCGAAGAAAGACAGTGTTCCCCCTCAACACTTCTTTGTACTTACCTGCGTAGCGGTGAGAATTCAGCAGTGATGTTGCCCGTCCTACCGTCTACCCTGATGTTACCGATAGCGTTGCCGCTAGCATCTATGATGGGCACGTTATAGGTGAGTCCAAGTAGTCTTGGCTCTCCAGCCCTTGCCTATGGAGTCTTGGACAGCTTTTACAGCATCTCCAGAGGTTGGGGTATTGAGCTTTCCGAGGAGCACAGTCATGACCACGTTATCCTTGTATTTGATGCTCACCATCCATACATTGCCCGTGTCCTTTGCCTCGCCGACCTTGAACGCCTTCACGGCATCACTTACTATGGTCTTCGCCTGCTCACCGGTTACAGTAAGCGTAGTTGATGGTCTCTTGCTCTGCATCCAGTGTGAGGGTGCGGAGAAGCCTCTATGCACGGGAAGAGTCATGCCCCGCCTTGGCTGATTGAACATAGGCCAAGATTTGTCAGGGTATCTACCCTTGTATACAGTCATCCTCTCCGACCTTGCATTTGTTGCTACTTTGAACATGAGGCTTGTCGTTAGCGCTGAAACCGCTATTGCTGTGATAACTACCGCCACCGCCAGTAGTGCCATCTTACGGTTTAGTCCCATTTCTCCACCGACCCTGATACGGATGGGAGTGTCGCACTAAAGCTTTTTCCAGTTTGTATCCGATTTCCACCCGAATCTTACCTGCAGGCAGAAGAGAGAGAGATCAAATAAAAGGCGAATGAACGAATCATCCATCTGTCGAACGCGTTTGACAGACCACACGAAAGCCTTGGTCCCGTTTCTAGAGCGGAGAGGCAGGAGAGGGGTTAACGCCAAGTTGTTCTTTCTCCAGTTTTATCAATTCTGTCAGGATTTCTGATTTCACTGTGTCTTCTCTCTTGTTCTCGAAGAATGCTTCCACTGCGATTATGATCGTGTTTTTGTCCTGGTTCTTCTCTGATACCAGAACGTCTCTCAATTCAATTGTTTTTGCCAGTCGTTCCCTTATGGCCTGTAACGTGGCTTCCACATCCACGTTCAAGGGTAATTCGTATCTTACCTTTGTCAACATTTTCTGTCCGGTTGCCTTTGTCTTCGTTACGTTTACCACACCAGATGTCAGAAGAATCGAGTTCGGAAGCACCATCAAGAGTCCACTGTCCAACGTGATCTTAGTGAAGAACAAGCCGATTTCCTCAACGATTCCAGCATATCCTTGGATCAAGTAATCATAGGAGTAGAACTTGTATGAAGGAAAGGTCAAAGTGGTCTGCGGCAGAGTCGCGCTAATAACCCTTATTCTATCTCCAATCTCAACGTTCCTGCTTAGCAGAATCAGGATGCCGGCGAATATGTTCTCCATCGTTTTCTGCGCCGCAAACCCTAAGATTATTCCTCCAACACTTCCTCCCAACAAAAGGAATGAAACGTCAACTTTCACAAAGTAAAGGAAGATCAACAGTGCGACTAGGAACCCTATGAACCTCAACACGTTGGCCGTAGTCTTGGCTTGGTGAATATTGCCGTAATTCTTGATCAGTCTAGATGAGAAGAAAGAGAATATGTGGAGGGTTGCAACAAATCCTAGCAGGGCATAGAGAACATTGCTGTAAAATCCTTGAACATTAAATGAATTAGCTAGAAGACGGATCAGAAGCCCCAGACCCAAGTAGGCTACTATCAGAATAACAATTCTCTTCGCAGCGAATCTCATCTGCCAATCGCTCTTCTGCACCACTTCGGTAGCGAATGCATATACTCTTGCGCCATTTACTCTGCAATCAGAAGCTTACTTTTCTCCCTCGATAAGCATAGTCTTGCTTCTAATTGTAGTAATCTTCCTGGTAGCGCCAGCTTCTTGCTAAACTCTTTCGCTTGACATGAAGATGTATGCTTGGTTTTGGTAAGAGGCTGGATGAGCTTTACACCCACTCAAACGGTTCCTAGGAGATAAGAGCCAATGAATGAGTGTAAGGCTCTTCATGATTTGTTTCAGGCGTTGGATTTAGATTTTGTAGAGCAAGCCTTGGAGAGAAGCTACGGGCGGAAGCGGACAGGTAGACATCCCAGAAGCCTACTCGGCCAATTCAAGACGGAGCTTCTCAAGCGAGTAGCGCGTATCGAGAACTATGATGAGTTGCATAGACTGCTCCAGAACGAGGAAGACCTTCGGTTGCTATGCGACATCAAAGAGGGAGAGAAACCGTACCATCCGTCGATACTCTCAAGGTTCAGGAAGCGAATCGGCCCTGAAGCTTTCCAACAGATCATGGCGCATTGCGTGAAGCAGCTTGACCGGATAGGCGTGTTAGACGCGAGAACCGTGGCTTTAGACGCCACATTCATCAAAGCGTACAGCCGTAGAGATCCGGAAGATACCCGGCGCGGATTCTCTGATGTTGAGGCTCGTTTAAGAAAACAGGGCAGAAACGTGACGCTTGGATACGGAGTCCACCTCGCTGTAGATGTTGTGAGAGGCTTGGTTATCGGATTTGTTGTGGTGCCTGCAAACCGCAACGAGAAACGCGTACTGCCTCACCTACTCATACGATTAGTCATGACAGGCTTCCACATTAAGACCCTGATAGCTGACACTCAATACAGCAGCAACCTAATCAGGATTCTCTGCAGTCTATGCAAGATCACCGCGATCATACCGTACCCGAAGAACCAGTTCAAACATGTGAAGGGACTGCTGCGAGTTGACAGGCTCTTCCGAGCCCACGGCCCTAAGAAACAAGTGAAACTGTATCATAAGAGAAGCGCGAATGAACGAGGCAACGCTTGGCTCAAAGGCTTCTACGGCTTGGAGCAACTGCGGACGAGAGGACTGGAGAACGCAACCATCCACGTCACACTATGCGTCATGGCTTCGTACATCATCGCCATCGCAGCCCTCAAACACAAAAGACCAGACCTAATACGATCACCAACCCTACCCCACCAAATATACACCCAAAAGCTAAAACTGCAATGACCTAGCGCGCACTCACTTGATGTGAGATGTCGTCTCTTGGTCGAATTAACCATTCTTTGAAGAGTTTGTGTCCCGGCTGTCTAATGACACTATGTAAAACAAGGCTAGCCTAACCTCTAATGTGAGTTGAATTTCAGACCGAAAAACAGCAACCTCAATGAATGCACGCACGCTCGGGGAGTCTGAGGCGCAGAAACTCTTTTTGGGATGGCGGCATATTGGTGGCGGAGAGATGTGGCCAAAAGATGTCGCACCGAACCAACAGAAGCAGAAGACAAGCAAAACAAAGAAAGGCAAAAAAGCAAAAGGCAAAAAGAAGGTCGCGAAGGCGCCAACACCGGTGAAGTTACGACCTCTCCCTGGTACTACTCTCCTTTCTCAAACAGCAAGTAATGGTTGACCATGGTAGGAGTTCCAACAGGTACCGCGCTAGCGTTCAAGCACTTCGCAAGCATGGGCGGCCATTCGTCGCGCCTTCTCCTTAGACTGGGTAGATCCATTGGGCCCGGATAGATCGCTAACCCCCAGGATAGATCAAGAGCGGCCCCTAGGCATTGACAAGCCACGCTTAGCTTCCGCTCTATTATGAGGGAAGAACGTGCTATTCTGCGTTGGTAAGACAGTTTTGAGCAGTTACTGGTTCTGGCGACGCACCCCAAAGTTACTAGCTGAGGAAGTAAACCGCCGACACCACGACCTTTCATGAAGATTGAGCTAGGATAGAGGTGGAAATTCAAGAGATGCCTCTAGCGTTCATCTTCATAAATGCTGAGATCGGCTCAGAGGACGAGACCTTGAAGCAACTCAGAAAGATTGAGAACGTCAAGGACGCCTACGGTGTCTACGGAGTTTACGATATTGTTGCCAAGGTCGAAGCAGAGACAATCGACAAACTTAAGGAAGTCATATCTTCGAAAGTGCGTAAACTTAGATGGGTCAGATCAACGTTGACCATGATGGTTATCGAATGAAGCTAGGGTGTTCGTCTTTTCGTATCAGCCGTTCTTTTCAAACCCGAAACTGACGCAATCTGCAATAATTCATAGCGAGGTGAAATCTTGTCCAAGAAGGTGAAGAAGAAAGGAAAGAAGCCAGCAAAATAGATCTCGAGTACTGGACTTTGACTAGTCCAGTTTCTCCACTCTGATCTCTATGGTCGACACGTTTCTAATGTCGTCGCCTTCGCCAAGAACCTCAGTCCCTATGGATATGTTCTTGATCTTCAATTTTCCCGCATAGAATCTCCTAGACACTACTTCAACAACGTCTACTGCCCTGCTTATTGCTTGTCCTCTCGCCTTTACGCTGAGTTCCTTCGCACCAGTTTGGAAGTGCATCATCATTGCCGTTGCGTAGGCCATCAATGGCTTCTTTCCAACGAAGATTGTGTCGGGGGGGATGGGTTCGCGAGGCTTTGTTGGTCTTTGCTCTTCCGCTAAAGGCATCGTAGTTTCGCTCATTCGTAGTTCACCTCCGTAGTCCGAAGCATGCGAGTGCTTTGCCAAGCTCGCTAACTAAACCCAAGATCCTTCCTTAAACCTTGTGGTGGTTTCGAGATATGAGATCACTGGGGTCGTTTCTTGTAGTGAATAAGCTCTTTCTCCTCAAGTGTCTCCTGAAGTTTGGTTACGGCGCGGTGAACTTCCTCTTCTTTCTTTGCTCCTGTGACCACAATATTTCCACTTTTGAAGAGGAGAACAACAACTTTGGGATCTTCCATGCGGTAGATCAAACCCGGAAACTGTTCAGGCTTATACACAGCCCTTTCTAACGAGTAGGTTGATTTTTCCAAGTC
>JALHTG010000051.1 GCA_022865705.1 Candidatus Bathyarchaeota archaeon
ACCGTTGGTTTCCACTTCTTCTCCGACATTGTACAGGGTCTTGCTTGTGTTAACCGTAATTGCAAGTGTTTGATTAAGATCCGTTGGTGACGTTTCGAATTCATTGAACAGATTTGTCTTGGTGTTGAGTGTTGTTCCGAGTGATTCCTCTACAACTGCAGAGGAGAGGAAGTAGAAGAGAATTAACGCCATCAGGAATGGAACTAGTGCTTTTCTGGTCGTCTTCATCCCACTCCCATGGTGTCAAGTAAGGACTTGGAACCTATAAGGATTATGGAATAGTGTTCTACCAACTCTTAACATATACGTAAAGAGGAATTACTTCACGAAAAAAAGAAAAAAATAGTGGGGATTTGAGTTGCCTATGGAGCCCAGTATGGAAGTATCTCGATTGTGGCTCTTCCTTCTTCGCACAGCGCTGATCCGTCTAAATGTGGCCACGTGCTTAGTGCACACACGTGTAGAGTGGCTATGCCCGCTACAACGCTCTTATCGACTTTGAGTTCAACCGACCCAGTGTAGTTCTCATACCTGCAAGCGAGGAATTGTGTGTACGTGGTCATATTTTGCTCGCTGTAGGGCCAAGTTAGCCATTGTGTGAAGGCTTTTGTGCCTGTGACCAGTGGGTAGTTAAGCTCGTCGTGGAGTGTCACCGTTATGAGTATCAGTTCTGGAGTGATTCTTCGGCTGCCGAACTCAACTGTGACGTTTATCAATCCGTTGTGGCCGACTTCTGCGAGGGGGTCAGTCGTGACTTTCCATATGCGTACGAGGTAGTCGTACTTGAAGTAGAAGTAGTCAGTGATAACATCGCATGCGATGTCAACGGTCGCGGTGACTTTCCATATGCCGAACAGGCTTTCTGGGTCGTCGCACGGCCAGTTCATCCTGAAGCTGACGTGTGCAACACCGTTCTCGTCTGTTCTGGCAACGAGGACTGTCATTACCGTGTAGTTTAAGTCTGGGTTCTCAACATCGAAGAGCATAACTTCGAAGGCTACGTCTTTGTTTTGTTGTGGCCATCCGTTGTACGTCACGTTGGCGCGCAAGCACATTTCTTTCTGTGGCCAGATCATGTCAGTGAACATCGCCTCGCCAGTTGTATCATCTGCTAGTCCTTGGGCACCCCACGGGTCTGCAATGTCGCATCTGTACAAGTCGATTGCTTTCCCCGGGAGCATTGTTCTGATTGACTTCATAAGGTATGTTCCATCGACTGACGGGTCCTTCGGAATCATTTCGCCTACATAGTTGCCCAAGTCCACCCACGAGTCTTCCAGATCCAGAGCGCATGAATACGTGGTTGGGTATGCTCCTTGCAAGATTCCCTCGAATTCTACGATGTACAACGTTCCCTCTCCGTGTGACCATCCGAGGATTGGGTCGGGGTGGTACGTGCCGTTTTCGTCAGGCAGAATCATTCCACCTACGATTACGTAGTCTGGACCATTGACTGGCCCTATGTAGAACACTCCGCCGTTCGGTGCACCTGCATAGGTTTCGAGGAATGTGCCGTTGTAGGTGTTGGTGAGTAGTAGCATGGAATCGTCGTAGTTCAGCTTGAAGTTGAAGCCAACTAGTCGCCAATCGTCGTCAAGGTTCTTTATGAAGATGCTCACGTTGAACCTTTGGCCGAGAGCTGTCAACACAGTGTCTTTCGGGATGACTTCAAGGTGTGGAACCCCTGACGGTGGTGACCATTCATTCGTGTACTGGCATGTTTCACTGTCATCGGCCACGAGTTCAGCACCATTGATGTCACCTACGACACAGTCGTCTATTACGAAGCTTAGTAAAGCTGAGACAGATCCGCCGTACGGTGGCTCTGCAACCACAACCAGCTTGACTTTCATTATTACGCCTGAGACGTATATTGGGGCGTCCCCGCTAGATATTGCCAGAGGCATGTCATAGAATGTGATTGCGCATTCGGTCGTCTTGCCGTCGGCTGCGACTTTTGGTGGTGTAACCTTCCAAAGGTTTCCGTCGAATTCAGCTGAGCCATCTGGGTCCATGAAGTGGCCCACTGGATTTGATGCAGAAAGTGCTTTGAACTTCACGATAGATATGTCTGAGACTTGCAGTTTGACTTGGACACCGCCTACTCCTGGGCCTGTTGGGTTGATGTTGTCGATTGTGATGCTCACTTCGACTTCGGTTCCGGCGCCTGCGCCAACCAGGTTGATTGGGTTTGGTACGATATGGAGGATTCCTCCGGGTGGTAATGGTATAGCGAACACTGGGATTGCTGCGAGTACGCTTAAGAGCATTGCTAACGTTAGCGCTGATGCAAATAATTTTTTGTTCATTTTCTCTTCTCCCTTCTCCTTTTAAGCAGTATTATCTCTAGAGCCTGAGAATTTAAGGATTGCGGAATAATCCTCTATCTAAAATGCAATCTTGTTTCTCTAGATTCAAAAGAAAAAAAAGTGAAGGTTAATTGCTTCTGTGCCTGTTTCATGGCTGATCCGGAAAGCCTGGAGCCCACGGGCCCCCGTACGCAACGCACTCGACTTTTTCGTTGTTTGGCCAGCCGAACTTGCCTGCGAGCAGTATTGCGTCTAGGATGTTGATTTTGCCGTCGCCATTGGGGTCGATTACTCTGCTGTATCCTACGTCGCCTTCTTTCTTACCGAATTTGCCGGCAAGAAGTATTGCGTCTAGGATGTTGACTTTGTCGTCTTTGTTAAGGTCTTCGTCTCTGAAGTAGCGGAAGAACCCGTTTGTCGAGGTTATTGGGATCGAGCCTAGCCAGTTGGGGTCGGTTATGCCTGAGGTTGTGACTGTGGTGCCTGGTTTGTGAGCTGTCAAGAGTATAGTGGCCTGTGGTGCGTAGCTAACGAAGCACCATGCGCCTGAATGGATAAGGTTAATGTCAGGTGCGAAAGTCGTTGGATCCCACGCTGCGCCATCACTTGGTCTTGGGTCGCCTGTGCATATCGGTTCCCAAATGTGCTTTGGAAGTATGCGGTTGCCGCCTATCCAGCCTACTGCGAAGACGCTTTTCACGTCTAAGCGTACCTCAAACAGGGTTGCGGAGTGCTCTATCATCTGGACTATGTTCTGTACGTTGCTTATCCACCATGGGTCTGGGAGTCCTCTTAAAGCCAAGTCGTTCTTCAATGTTACGAATGTGTATTCTATGTCTTGGAATGTTATTGGTGTTCCATCTGACCAGAATGCTGGGCGTCGCATTGTGAAGTTAATAGCAGTACGGACGTCTCCTGGAGTGGGCTCGTAAGTTCCGACGGTGAAACTGTCGCATAGCCAAGGTTTGAACATCCTGGTGTATGGTTCTCTGTACAAGAGGCTCTCGTAGCCGACGAGGTCTATCACGGTGTTGTCCCATAGCCAGTTCGTGTAGATCGGGTTCAATGAGTTCAGGGTGTCAGTCTTGAAGCCGTATCGGATGGTGCTGCCTACCGCTCTCGGAGCTATTTCGCATGGTCTCATGCTCATGAAGGTGAAGCCATTGTCGACACCGAAGCCTGGAATGTTGATGAAGTTGCGCCACCATCTACCGTGGTAACCCACTTCAGGAGCCATGTTCCCAGTGTACCAGCGATGGACGGCTTTGTTGCCTCCAGCTGCCCACAGGGGCACACCGATACAGTGCTCTGCGAATGCTTCCTGGGCTATGTGCGCCCAGTACGTGGCTTCTTCGATGGTGTTCGCGTATGATACACCGTCAGCGGCCTCGTTGAATTCGGGTATGTTAGCGCCAACCGTGTTGTAGCACTGACCTGGGTGCCAGTAGTAGTTCCAAGCCCATAGAACCAGGTGATCTGGGTCCATGGTGAGGCTCCAGCCAGCAGTGTAGATGTGGAAGTCCTTGTTGCCCATTACCTGAACCAGCGCGGCTGCCCTGTTGCCGGGTACCCAGTTGACGCGGATCTTGGTTGTGTTCTCCAGGAGGCCGTACAGCTTCTCAGCTATCTTCAGCCTTGGAGGAGTCTCGCTTCTAGCGAAAAGCTTCAGAATCATGTCCTCGCCTTCGTCTTGGACGCCGTCGAGGTCAATGTCCCAGTATCTCCAGCCGTCCTCGCCGATTGGGAACTTGCCTGAGTCGTCAAGCATGTCAATTGCAGCATTCGGATCGTACAGGTAGCACAAATCTTGAAGCGCTCCACCTGGTCTGATTTCTGGGTGCACGTAGAAGCCGCTGGCGGGCGACATTGGCGTGTAAACTGGAAAAGCGAATCCTTCACCTATCACTTCGTTGATCACGTAGGTTCTGTCCGAAAGATAGGCAATTGCTTTTCGCAGGTCCACATCGCTCATGGGGTTCGGGTACACAGGGTTCGGATAAGCTGGGTCTTCTGGGTTGCCCAAAAGCGGGTTGTTGTTGCAGTTCAAGTCGAAGAGGAACAAGCCGAACTCTGGTCCATAGCTGCTTACCTTGATATCTTCGTTCAAGGGCGCGGTACTATAATCGATGTAGTGCTCCGCATCTAGGGGCCAGTCCGTAACGTCAATTTCGTTAGCCTCAAGGGCATCCCATTCAGACGTCTCTGAAGCGTACAGTTGGATCAGTAAGTTGTCACATCTTGGTCCAAACGTCTCGAAACTGGTGTCGTCAGGATGGGCAGGGTTACCGTATTCAAAAGCAAAAACTGTTGGTAACAGCATAGCAATGACGATTAGCATCGAAAATCCTACTAGTATAGTCTTTTTCATTTTTCTTCCTTCCTTTCTCCTATATTCAGCACCTAATAGCTACTCGTACGCATTTAAAAGTCTTATGGAACATTCTTACAGTCGAAATGCATCCGCGGCGAATGTGTCAAATCCTTCCAAAAAGGGCAAACTAGTAGAGATGACATGCGACGAAATGCTCTTTCTGGACCTCTTTAAATGCTGGTTCCTTTGTACGGCATACGTCACCAATGTATGAAGGGCACCGTGTATGGAATCGACAGCCCGAGGGCGGAAAGACAGGGCTTGGTATCTCGCCTTTCACGTTAACCTCAATTCGAGTCGAAGTCGGGTCAGGAACAGGAACGGCCTCTATCAGGGCTCTAGTGTAAGGATGAAGCGGTTCCAGAACGACGTTCTTCACGTCTCCCATTTCCATCATCTTGCCAAGATACATCACTGCTATCCTGTCGCACATATGACGAGACAAAGCTAAGTCATGAGTGATATACAGAAAAGACACATTGTATTTCTCTCTCAAATCGATCATGAGGTTAAGAATTTCAGCTCGTATTGACACATCCAGCATGGAAACAGGCTCGTCCGCGACTATAAACTCTGGACCGAGAACAAGGGCCCTCGCCGTGGCAACCCTTTGCCTCTGACCGCCGCTTAGTTCATGTGGATATCTGGTGAGAAACTGCTCAGGAGGGGCCAATTGTACGTCTTCCATGACCTTGTAGACTTTCTCCTCCATCTCTTTCCCTACAAAGCCTTGAATAAGCAATGGTTCCTCTATGATGCTTCTAATGAGCATTCTCGGGTTTATCGATTCAAAAGGATCTTGAAAGACTATCTGCATCCTGCGTCTATATTTTTTAAAATCTCTCCCATTGAGGGACGTCACATCCTTACCATCAAAAACAATCTTGCCACTGGTCGGTTCGGTAAGCTTCAACAAAACTCTCCCAGTCGTGGTCTTGCCACTACCACTTTCCCCTGCCAGACCAAAGATCTCCCCCTTCTTAATTGAAAAGCTTATCCCATCAACAGCATGAACAACCAGCGCCTTTCTTGAGATTATGCTTCGGAAGAATCCCATTTTAATTGGGAAGTGCTTCTTGAGATCCACAACTTCAAGCAAAGCGTCACTCATCATAAATCCCCTACCATCTCTCTCCCTTGTTCTTGGCCTCCACCATAAAACAAGCGACGAAATGCTTTTTATCCAATTCTGCTACTTTCGGCACTTCTCGCCGACAAAT
>JALHTG010000052.1 GCA_022865705.1 Candidatus Bathyarchaeota archaeon
CTTCGTCGTCATGCTGGACGAATTCCAAGACATCATACGATGGGGCGATGATACGCTGAAGAGGATCCGCACAATCATCCAATCACAGAAAAGGGTCTGCTACGTCTTAGCGGGTTCAGCCACAACAATCATGCGAAACCTCGTCTATGACCACCGTTCACCGTTCTACAGGCAACTCGTGGAGATCCCAGTCAAGAAACTGAGCGAACAGACAGTGAAGAAGTTCCTGAAGAAGAGGTTCGCGACGGCGCGCATACATCCAGACTCCTCACAGATAGACAGGATAGCCACGTACTGCGGAGGCTACCCGGACTACGTCCAACGCCTAGGCATGGAACTCTACCTGGCAGCAGGCCAGGGAGGCTCGATAAACGAGGAGCGCATCGACAAAGCCTACGAAGACATGGTTCTAAGCTTGGACGGGGAATTCGAGAACTACTTCGCTGCGTTGTCTCTGCTCGAACGCGAAATCCTCCTGGCGCTGGCCACGGGCAGCATCCAACCCAGCCAAGTAGCCCGAGAGGTGAGAAAACCCATCTTCAACATATCCAAGACATTAACCACTCTAATGAACTACGGAATAATCGAGAGACCCATGAAAGCTCAATATAGAATCGCTGACCCCGTATTCGCGGACTGGCTCAACAGACACTTCAAACCTATGCAGGAAGAAGCTTAGGCAACCATCCCTATATAGGCAAGACCCCCTACCGCCCGACTGCGGCATAGCTCCAATTCTCGGTGCCGGAATCAGCTAGGACGGTGCAAGTCCGATTGAGCCGCTTCAAGCGATATTGGGGCCCCTTCTGCCCGGCATCGATGTTCCCTCTGTCTCACCAAGCCAAGCAATAGGTCAGGTTATGATTGTCGCCCTGCCGCAACGGAGTATGGGCCGCGCGCGCTTGAATATTCTGTCTGATTTCAGAAGCTGAATCGAACATGTTCCGCTTTTCTTCGGGTCTCGTCATTTCTTCTCCATGGTGGCTCCGAGGGCTTTCTTTTCATTGTCTATCAGTAGGCTGCGATGGAGAATCTTTATGTGGACTGGAACGCAGGCTGCTAGTCGGCTGGAGCCTTTATTTCTCTAGCTATTTCTTGGGCCAGGGTTCTTGCTATGTTCTTCCTTGCGTTCATGATTTCTAGTCCGGCAACCTCGCCGGCCTTATCATATTCCAACCGGATGTCTTCGCCGATCTCTTTGCTGTCAAAGATCGGTCCTTCTTTGACTACGATGTATAGAATATCTTCTTCCGGGTCATAGTTCACCTTCAAGCTTGAACCTCCTTTCCAGATTGAGATCTTCGTCACGAGAGTCGCAGCAAGTCCTCGACTGTTAGGTTCGCCTGTCTTAGAATGGATCTGAGCGTTCCCCTAGCGAGTTCAGGATGCATCGGAACTATGACGATCAACGTCTCTTTGTCTCGTCGCCTCTTCAGCCTCACATGACTTCCTTTACGGCCGACAACAGTGAATCCAATCTTGGAGAACCTTGAGCATTTCTCGGCCGGAGATGACTGGAAGCTTACTCAAGGCTGCACAACTTTAATAACAGTCACCATCGGTCGATAATCGGCTTCAGTAACCTTAGCGTCTTCATCCTCAAGGTACAGCTCAATGGCTTCCCTGTGATTCTCCAAAGCCGACTCAACGCTCTTACCTTGAC
>JALHTG010000053.1 GCA_022865705.1 Candidatus Bathyarchaeota archaeon
CCTGTTCTCCAATCATCCAACTTCCTGCGAACGATCCATCTCCTTCTCTTCAGAACCCTATCAACCATCACACACCCACACGTCCATCTAATTCCAAATTCGAACTCTTTTTATCACTGACACATGTGGGTGGATAGTTCAACAGCAGCTACGCCCCGAAAGACTTAAATATCACATACATGAGCTTTTGGTACGCTTCGGGCCAGAGACGCCGATTCTCACTTCGATCGCTATCGGGCTTTTGCACGGTACCGGGATGAAGCGAATGAATATGATGGCTCTAGACCCGAACATCGACGAGGAGAGTGGGAAAATGGGTGTGACAAAAGGTAAGATTAGTACCCCGAGAGGTAAGATTGGTCTTGAAAGAAATCGCGCTGGCTTGGTCAGCCACTGCCCTGAATGCGGAAGTGACCATTTGGTCGAAGACTATGACCAGGGCGAGGTGATATGCCAGGCGTGTGGTTTAGTCCTGAGTGAACACGCAATGGATCGGGGGCCGGAGTGGAGAGCTTTCACCAAAGAGGAAAGAGACCAGCGCGGAAGAGTGGGCATACCCATCTCATATTCTATTCACGACAAAGGTCTGTCTACCGTCATAGACCGCGTCAACCGTGATGCCTACGGTAGACAACTTCCACTGTCTACAAGACTCCAAATGCTGAAGCTTCGCAAATGGCAAATTAGGACGCGCGTGCACTCTTCAGCGGACAGAAATCTAGCTCAAGCAATGGCTGAGCTCGATAGGCTCACCGATAGGCTTCACATTCCCGCGTCCATCAAAGAGCGGGCGGCAATTGTTTACAGGAAGGCGTTGGATAGTGGGCTTGTAAGAGGAAGATCGATAGCCGCAATCGCCGCGGCTTCACTCTATGCTGCATGTAGAGCCTCAGAGACTCCGCGCACCCTGAAAGAGGTCTCTGCTGCATCCAGGATACGAAAGAAAGACGTTGCGAGATGCTACAGACTTCTCCTGCGTGAGCTTGAAATGAAAATGCCGGTGGAAGATCCAATCCGATGCATATCCAAGATTGCCAACAAAGTCGGCATGGCAACACAGACTGAGAGAAGAGCCATCAAAATCCTCGAACAGGCAAAGATACTGGGAATAGTGGCCGGAAAGGATCCGATGGGACTAGCTGCGGCTGCTCTATACGTGGCCTGCGTCTTGGAAGGCGAGAAGAAGACTCAGAAAGAGATCGCCGAAGTAGCGAATGTTACAGAGGTCACCGTGAGAAATCGCTACAAGGGTCTGAAGGATGCGCTTCATCTGAACGTCTGACCGTCTTCCCCGTTCCTCTTTTCAGGTGTGCTCGACACACACCGCGCTTGTAGATCGAAGCCTTATGATATGATGGGATTTGAGCCAACGCAAGATTCCAGGGATTCTTGGTGGAATGGGTCCGGAAGCCACGATTGACCTCTTCGCGAAAATTGTTCGGTCCACGAAGGCTTCAAGAGATCAAGATCATCTCAGAATCATAGTCGACAATAACCCCAAGATACCTGATCGACAGAAGGCAATCCTTGGAGGCGGGCCTTCACCACTGCCCTTCTTGGTAAAGACGGCAAGGAATCTAGAGGCTGCTGGCGCAGATTTCATAGTTATGCCATGCAACACAGCCCATTACTGGATTGAAGAAATGAGGAAATCTGTGAGAATCCCGATTGTTGACATGATCAAAGAAACAGCTGAAGAGATAGCAAAATCATATCCATCATTGAGAACTGTTGGTATCCTTGCAGCAACAGGGACGGTGCAATCAGGGCTATATCAGCGGCACTTGAATCGTGTAGGAATCAAATCAGTTACTCCTTCAAATGAGGATCAAATGGCCTTGATGCAGGTGATCTACTCGGTGAAGGCAGGTGACCTATTGCGGTGTTCTGCTGCCGCGGTCCAAGTAGGCCGAAGGACTGTTGACGCAGGGGCCGAAGTAGTCAT
Source organism: Candidatus Bathyarchaeota archaeon (assembly GCA_022865705.1). Lineage (GTDB taxonomy): Archaea > Thermoproteota > Bathyarchaeia > 40CM-2-53-6 > JALHTG01 > JALHTG01. Next base: position 1,946 of record JALHTG010000053.1, read on the forward strand.
TGCGGGGTGTACAGAGATCCCCCTAGTCCTAACACCTGGAGATCTGCCTGTGCCTCTCGTCGACGCAACACAGGTATTGGCTGCTCGAACTATTGAGATTGCCCAGGGATCGCTTTCGCTATAGGCGTCTTCCGGAGTCTTCTTGTGCTTCAAGAACGATGTATCCTGAATATCCACATTTCTTGCACAAGAATCTCGTCGGGAGGATGACTCCGTCGAACACAGTGGACGCTTGAAGGCTACTATCCCCACACCCTGGGCAGATCTTCACGTTTCCCCTTCGGCTTTTCATGTTTCGAAGGGTCTCAAAGAGGTCTTCCAAGCATTCCGTTCCTTCTGAACACCGCGTCTACTAGTGAACCTCTATGCTGGCTGCAGGAAAACCATAGTCGACAAGCAGCTTTCTGACCTTGTCTCTATGATCCCCCTGGAGCATAACCACACTATCTTTCACTGTTCCGCCACAGGCACAAAGGGCCTTCAATTTGGAGGCGAGTTGACCAAGGTCAACACTTCGTGCGTCAACCCCCTCGACAACAGTCAGGCTCTTTCCCCATTTCCTGGTCTCAAGACGAACTTTGACTCGCTGCTGCTCCATGCTGATTGTGCTGCACACACAAAGATCCTTAGGTAGACCGCAAACCCCACAAACTTCTGCCATGCTTATGCTCTTTTGCTCCTATCTTTTCTCCAACTTCGGTAACTCTCGCATTAGTATTTAAGGCTACCCGGGCATCCTGGCCAATGCTAGGTTCAAAATGATTTGTGACGTGGCACTTCATCTGCTGCGAACATGTTGCTTTCTCACTAGTACTCTGCCAGCGTCACCGTTGACTTCGACCCAGTCTCCCGTCTCGATGATTCCAATAGGATCTTTGTCAAGTCTATCGACGAGGGGGATGCCTGCCAGGACACATCCTCCTATGATTATCGGTTCGCTTTCAACGTTTACCATACCGATTGGAGCCACGCCGTACTTTCGCAACCCGTAGATTACATACGATCCAACAGTGCTCCCCTTTCCTCGTGGGAATACAAACACCTTTCCCGCTATGCTTTGGCCCCGAAGCTCGTGGTTGTGTTCGATTACAATACCGGTTCTAGGATCTATTCCACCGAAAAACGACATTGACTGCTTACTCACGACCGCCTTTCCAAAAGCCTGGCCGCCTACGATCTTTCTGCCGTTCATTATCAGCTCAGGAGAACGCATATTCAATACACTTCTCGAGACTCATAAGACGGGTTTCCACTCGGTTCAACGATCGCAGGTAGTGAGCCGCCTTACACGAGTTCGTAACGATGCCATCCATTCCCAGTTCTGCCATCGGAGAGACCACAATGCAGGTGTCGCAGATCACCCTGCCTCCCGTCTCTTAAATCATGGCGACATACCCCTGTTGCTGAGCTGCGTCGCGGACATAACGAGACGTGAAACACCATAGTTTTTTCGTCGTTTTTCTGCCTGAGGCCAGATTGGCGATCAGCTTCAACTCGTCTAGACTAAGATGGGGGCATCCCAATGCTACATGCTGAAAGTCCTCATTGGATGAGAGCAGGCGATCAATCTCTGAGAGCTGATCTTTATTGATGCTCACCGTTTCCATTTGCTCGTTCTGGCCATTTCCATCCCACACAAACATTGAGATCGATCCGGATGCCGCCATGCTCGCGCAAAGAGCCTTCAACCTATCGTGCGATGAGGCCTTTGGTAAGCCCTTGATCTTCGGAACAGAAGATGCCAGGCTTCTGCCCATCCAGTACCCAAGAAGACTATAGTCCAGATCGGTGTTCAACTTGCACTCGAGGTTGACCAGATGTGTAGGTCTTCTTTCTTCCTCCACGTGCATCCCATAAAGCGGAGACAGTCCAAGGATCGAACTGGCCAGCGCTGTTGGCCCTCCCTCTCTATTGGTACGAGCGCCGAGAACAGAGTTGGCGAATACGACTGCTGAGGATTCTGCCCATGCTATGTGCTCTGCCTTGAGAGGCGCACCCTTTCCGTGATATGGAATACACGTACAGGTCGGCTCAACCTTCATCGACTTGAAGCACTGCATAATCTCAAATTGCTTTTCTGCAAACTCTCTAGGGACTCTCAGTTCCTTCCATCGAGCGAGATCCATTCCCGCAGGGTTAAGCATAGCTCGTATTGTCGCCACTGCGCCACCCGAGCTGATTTCCTTCAGAAAGTCTAAACCTGGTTCTCCAATGGTTTTGTATGAGACCCCAGATATCTGAGCGCTGCGAACTTTGATCATCCTTGGAGCTTGATATGCATCTCCGATTGCGGCAAGCAGTTTCATTGCAAGCTGTCTTGCCTGTCCTTCTTCCCCATCAAGGATTCTTTCCTCCGACTTTGTCAGGTACAAAATAACGATTATCCTCTCTCGGGTATCCTCGCTTTCTCGAATTTGTCTTTGCTCTTAGAGAATGATCTCGTGGCGTCTAGCCCCATCTTTGCCCCGATCTGTGAGTTTTGATCCGACGAAGGATCAAGAGATGATGATCTAATGTTGTCCACAACAACCAGTCCCTTGTCGGCCCTGAACCTGGTGGCGATTGCCCACTCCACGTCGAGCGGATTGTCAACATCGATGTCTTCATCCACCACCACAACGTGCTTGAGTGAGGGATGAGCTCCAAACGTAGCAAGTATTGCGGCTTTTCCATCGCCCTCACTCTGCTTGTGTATAGACACAATGGCATGAAGCCATCCGCCTCCCCCCGACGTGAGAGAAACCCGATTCAACCCAGGAAGGGTTGCTCTGACAGCGTTCCATATTCGTGCTTCGTATGGGAGACCCATGAGCAGCTTGTGCTCAGCACCAGCGGGGAGAAGGCCTTGGAACAGGAACTCTCTCCTATGCATCATGCCCACTATCTCAACTACAGGTTGCTTTCGCACGACATCGTATGTGCCGGTTAGGTCGACGAAAGGTCCCTCATCTACCTCTTTGTCCAAGAGTATTTTTCCTTCAAGCACTATCTCAGAATCAGCAGGTGCCGTGGCGGTGACTTTCGTGCATTGAATGAGCGATAGTCTGCCTCCCATCAACGCGTTAGCAACGCCGTATTCGCTTACGCCGAATGGGGCAGGTGATGAGGCCGCGATCAGAACGGAAGGATGATGCCCCAGAGATATGGCCACGTCCAGGGTCTTCCTTGCGTCGCGTTTTGCAAGTTCGCACAGACGATACAAATGTCGAGGAACTATTCGTATCGCTACATGTCTATCGTCGAGGACCATCATTCTGTGCATAGAGACGTTCTCGATTTTCTGGTCAGCTGATCTTGCCGAGACGATGGCTGAAGTTAGGTATGGAGCTGGATCTTTCTCGTAGTGTTTCAGGATTGGTAGTCTGGTGAGCTTTGGTTCTGCTTTGATCTCGGCCACTGGTCCGTCGCCCTTTATGTCCGGAACTACTGGATGTGCAATCGAGTGAGTGATCGTCTCATATAGGATTCCTTCGGGAATGTGCATCAGTGACGCCACACGTTTCTTTGTTGGACATGTGCCGGATACTACCTTGCTCTCGAAGCCTTCAATCGTTTCGAAAAGAAGGGCAGGACCGCTATCGAACTGCCTCATGAACCTGGCGACATCAAAGACCGTTCTGACTGGCTTCTCTATTCTCTTAAGTTCACCCAGTTCGTCCAGCATCTTGATTGTCGTTCTAAGATCCATCGCATCTCCAGCTTCATCAGATGTCTTCCTACTACCGAGCATACCCATTGTAGCCTTAATCTATTCGCCCTTAAGTGTTCTCTTCTCACATGAAAGGCGAAACGACGACTATCAGGCACGCACTGGTCTGTCGTTCGTCAGCTCGCCCTTCTCAACCACTTCTTCAGGCCCAACGTATTTCTGGTTTCTTCAGAACCCCATATGTTAGAACGATCGCTCCCACGATTGCCAGGCCTGCCGCTCCGTATGCTAGGGTGTAGTCTGTCCGAAGTTCCTTTGTGATTTTCACGTATTGGTAGCGCACGGCCAAGGAAACTTCTCTTCTGACGGTCGAGTAGTAGTTGTCAAAAACGAAGTAGTATGTGTCGTTCTTCGCAGTTGTGAAGCTAAAGTCGAATCGAGTGGGCGCCTGTCCTATCTCCACAAGATACTTCACGCCGGGTTGTCTGCTCTTCCAGCCTTCGAAATTCATGCTGTCGAGCACCAGGAAGTTCATATCGTTTGATTTGCCATAATCCACGATAGAAGCTGTCCCATTACCTGCGACAATAGTCGCTCCCTCAAACCTGAAGCTGTGGAACCAAAAGTCTCGCTCCTTTACGTCCACGCCAACCTGGAACGTGTCCACTATGTTGGTGGGTACGTCTTTGAAGTAAGTCTGAGTCCCATATTGCGTCCCCAAAACCCCAAGGAGCACAAGAATCGCTCCAGCTACAGTAGGCCCTATTCTCACCCTGCTCACCGAAAGACCATATTCAGATGTTGCCAACGCCTAAAATGCCTTTTGCACTCTGAGGTGTCGATCGCGAAAAGTGTCCTGCCGCGCGGGTACAGGCTCACGATAAGTCGGTAGAGTCATCATGGCACTACGTCCACAAGGCATATGGAAAACCTGATGACTATGGGAGTCATCATTGAGCGAGGCGCCGTTCGTGGTGGAACTTGCCGCAGATCTCCACATACATTCCAGGTACAGTCGAGCAACTAGCCCGAATATGACTATTCCCGAGATTTCAACATACGCAGAGCTAAAAGGCCTGGGACTTGTTGGAACAGGGGACTTGACCCATCCGGACTGGAGCAAGGAACTGAGACAACAGCTTGAGGAAGTGGATCATACTGGAATCCTAAGAACAAAAGATCCCAGATTCAAGATTCGCTACGTCATAAGCGGCGAAGTCTGCACAGTGTTTGAGGCCGGCAACAAGTCCCGGAAAATCCATCACGTCATCATGGCCCCGAGCTTCGAGGTAGCTGATCAAATCCAAGATAGACTGAGAAGATTCGGAGACATACGCTCAGACGGAAGGCCGATGCTCACGATGACAGCGGCAGAATTGGTCGAAGAAGCAACATCGTTTTCAAATCAAGTCTTCATCTTTCCAGCTCACATATGGACTCCGTGGTTCAGCCTATTCGGATCCATAGGGGGCTTCGACTCTGTTCAGGAATGCTATGAAGATCAGTCTGACAAAATCGTCGCGGTCGAGACAGGGCTATCGTCTGATCCCCCGATGAACTGGCGCCTCAGCGATCTTGATGGCTTTGCCATCATTTCGAACAGCGACGCGCACAGTCCCTGGCCGTGGAGGATCGGCAGAGAAGCGACCTATGTGAATCTTCATGACTTATCGTACTCAGAATTGATTTTCGCAATATCCACGCGCAAATCCGCCAGAATACAGCTCACTATTGAAACGGATCCTGCGTACGGAAAATATCACTGGACTGGGCACAGAGACTGTCAATTCTCGATATCTGCTCAGGGTGCCATCAAGCACAAGAACATATGCCCGAAGTGCGGACGAAAACTGACCAAAGGAGTCGATCTACGCGTGGAGGAGCTCGCAGATAGATCCACAAGCTTTATCCCCGATGCAGGATGCACAAAATTCGTACACCTACTACCTCTGCATGAAGTCATCGCTGCCGCGAGTGGAGGAGCTGAGCCGTCATCCAAGATGGTTTGGGAAAAGTACAATCGCTTGGTTGGAAAGTTCGGAACAGAGTTCAGAGTCATGCTCGACGTACCAGAGAAAGATCTAGCAGATGAGGTCGGTCTTGCAGTTGCAGATCTGATCATGAAAGCGCGAAGCAATCGGGTACCTGTGACGCCAGGATATGACGGAACATACGGAAAGATTGCTCTGGGACAATCGGGACCTCAACGATCAGAAGTGATGAGAAAGAACAGAACACGACTTGAAGACTACTTTTAGAACCCGTTCTACTTTCGTCAATAATCGAAGGCTGATATGTGAGAAAGATCGGGCGCTTTGTCAGTCTAGCCTTCTAGTTGGAGGGCGATCGGCTCATCGGTCTTGAGTGGAGTTTGAGCAACAGATTTTTGCCCCGTCGCCTCAGCAGGCTTTTCTATCTTCTCCATCGCCCTCGACAGGTCCTTCCTTTCCTCAATTAGAGGCTTTAGATTTGGTTCTATTGCGTCGCACGCGACAGTTAGGGCCCTGTCGTCGACTATGCCTGCCTTGTATTCCATCTTCACGCTTACCAAGAATCTGATCAGGTCGTCGACCTGACGATCAACTTGCCCTGATCGTTTCTTCAATCCTTCGATTAGATCTTGTTTTCTACGGTTCAGTTCCTCCAACGTCGTCCCCTGTTTCCTTCGTAGCTCCTCGTAGATGTTCGCCGGTATTTGCCTGTCCTTCAGCAAATCTCCTAGCGCTTGGATCCTTCGAGTTACACGATCTAGTTCCTTTTGGATGAGTTCTGATGACACCTTCCAGTCCGGAATGAGAACAACCTCCCCTTTGTTGATGACTATGTGCTCACATAGGTACTGTCCTAGGTTTCCGCTGCCATGTTCGACGTGAAGGGTCTTGAGTTCACCGAAGTCGTCGATCCCGAGGCCTATGATCTTCCCTATTTTTCTCCCATAGGTATCTTTCAGGTCCTTACCAAGGAAGCTTTTCAGTTCTTCCTCAGAGACGTATGACAAACACTTTCCACCTCCTGTCCTCTCGTTGAGCTCTCATAGGAGCTTGGAAGTCGTCCCTTCGGTTGAGGCTGTTGGCAACTCCGGGAATTTCTCCTTGACTTGTTGCTCAGCAAATGCTGCTGCTTCTTCCAGTATTCTTTTTCCCTCTTCGGTGGGCACGTCTACCCTTGTCGTATTTCCGGTTGCTTGTCCAATGTCTAGAACCATATCTGACAGCGATTCGTCAACCTCAACTAACTTGACCGATATGTCTGGCATGACGTTTGACAATTCTGTTCTGACTGTTCCGACGACTCTCTTTAAAGGAGCCATTTGGTAAGCGATCTCGCCAAATGTCTTGATGCCTTCCAACCTTAGCACAACTCTTTCCAGTGCAAACTGACTATTGAGAGAAACCTTTGCGATTTTGCGAATCTGCGCGCATTCTTCCGCATAGATCTTTGCTCGCTGAACGTCATTCTGCCTTACCGCCGACAGACATTTGTCATAGAGGGCTCTATCTCGGGCCTCCAGTTCTCCCGACGCCCTTTCGAGCCTTGCCAGTTGCAGCTGAAGCTTGTGCGTGGTTTCTGTGAGTCGCTGTTTCATTGGCTTCGGCGATATCGCTTCCTTTATCTTGTCCCTCAAGGACGTTCGATTTCGAAACATCTCAAAACCTCCTATGATTGGGAAGCCATCATAATCCGGGGTCTCACGATCGGTATCTCGCGGCTCGCCATTCTTGCCAGACTCAGGCTGTTAGTCGCCATGACTATTGTTCCTTTCTGGAAGTAGTGAATTCCCCTAAGCAGGGGGGCCAGTACATTTAGTGCCGACGCATCAAGGCCGCCTGTGGGTTCATCCATAAGCAGGAGGCTTGGTTCCGTCACAAGAGCTCTGGCAATTGCGACCTTCTTGTTCTCGCCTGCGCTTAGTGCAGTTGGATAATCGTAGGCTTTTCGCGTGAGTCCGAAGAACTCCAGAATCTCACCAGTTCTGCGTATCCGTTCAGATTCCTTGGCGCCCTGAATAACCAAAGGGAGTTCAACGTTTTCGAAGACGCTTACATTGGTCAGTAGTCGGGATTCCTGAAAAACCATGCCTATGTGGCGACCCCTAAATTCCGTCATGCTTGGGTCATTCATTAGCGTTACATCGTTGCCGAGGACCGTCACCTTCCCTCCACTTGGCGCTTCTAGGCCAGCTATTATGTTGATTAGAGTCGTCTTGCCGACGCCGGTCGGGCCAGTTATCGCTGCGAAATCACCTTCTTCTATCTCAGCGCAAAGTTCGCCGAACAAAAAGATCTTTCCAAGTTCCGTTTCGAATATTTTCGTTAGATTCTCGACTCTAACTATCGGCTCGCTAGTCAACATCTCAACACCTCTGCAACCCTAAAATGTAGAATTCTTCTCACGGCCACTGAGCCCCCGCTGAAAGACGATATGGAAGAAACAAGCAACGTGCCCCCCACAACTTCAGTCGATAGCAGGGAATATTCCGCGCTAGTTGATGCGATGCAGTACCCCATAGCTGTGCCGAGGAGGCATCCCAGGATCGTCAGCAGAGCCACTCGTAGGAGGAATACGCGTAGTATGCTGGATTGTTTTGCACCTAGAGCTCTCATGACTGCCACCTCTTTCCTCTTTGATGATACTTGGAGTGAAATCGTAAGCATTGCGACCAGGAAGACTCCGAGGAACAGTCCAGTAGCGGATAGAGCCAGTGAAAACCAACTAACTGAGCAGCTAGACCCTAGAATTAGTGCTGCAGCTGTGGAAACCGTTATTTCGGAAGCTGCCAAAACGTCTGGCATATTGAAAGATGAGAAGAGATATCTGCTCAGGTTCATAGCTCTGCTCGCCTCCATGTTGTATTGTTCCTCTTTTCCCCAGTTTCTCGAGCGAGCATTCTCAGAAATTCCGGGACCTGCCCGTATTCATAGCTCTTGATTACTGACGCCGTGTATTCAATCTTTACATCGAGTTCCTTCATCCTTGACAGGATCATCTCGACATCTGATTTGTTCTTGCCAACAAAATACACCAGAGTCTCCGGCGTTCCAAGAAAACTGGTGACCTTGACTGCCTGAGGAATCGAGGCGATCTGTCTGAGTACCTTATCTCTTTCTGAATGATTCCCGATGCTGCCTGCTATGTAGACCTGCTCTGATAGACCAAGTTTCTCAAAGTCGAGATCGAGTGTATATCCTTTGATGATGCCCGTCTGTCTGAGTTTGTTCACTCGATACGCTACAACGTTTGGGTGCAGGTTGAGCTTCTTCCCGATCTCGACAAACGAAATTCTTGCGTCAGCACTTAGCTCAGCAAGAATTCTTAGATCTGATTCATCTAGATTTGGCATATTCTACCTCCTAGCTTGCCAAGTAGTGTTCGGACCACTCCTGGAACATCAGAAGACCCTTATCAGACACTGTTTTCCCACGGCCGGCAACAGCATCAAGAAAATCGGTCATCGTTATTTGCCTGGGCTTGGCGGTTGGGTCAATGTCCTCATGTGCTTCAAAGAATTCTCGCACAACCTTCGTCTGCACGATCTGGAATATGTCGCGAATATCGCTCCCTGTGCGCCCTTCGGTCAATCGGGCCAGTTCATCGAAGTCCACATCATCTGCGACTTTGACATTCCGAGAGTAGATTCGAAACATTTCTAGTCTCGCTTTTGTGTCCGGCGGAGGAACATAGAGTCTCTTTTGGAATCTTCTAATGAACGGCTCATCTAGCACCCATGGCTTGTTTGTCGCCCCGATGACATAGACAGGAGACTGCCTGTTCTTGTCAGAGATCCCATCCATCTCCTTCAAGAATTGGTTTCTAGCTCTGACCTCTCCGCCTACCTCGTGGCTCCTGACCCCCATTACGGAATCCAATTCGTCAATAAATATGATCACTGGTCTCTCTGATCTGGCCATAGCTCTTGCCTGGTCAAACAGCTTCGCGACGTTTCTCTCAGATTCGCCTAGCCATTTTGATATGATCGAGGGAGAGTCGATGCAGTGGAACGTGGCATCAATCTCAGTCGCTATAGCAGCAGCCAGTAGCGTTTTTCCACAACCCGGTGGACCGTAGAATAGAATTCCTCTAGGCCATCCAAGTGGAAAAAGATCAGGCCTCCTTGAAGGGTAGATTATTGATTCTTCTATAGCTCTTTTGGCATCATGCAGGTTTGCAATGTCTTCCCAGTTGACATTAAGCTTCTGCAGGACCGAGGTCCTTTCTGGTGTTTGATCGATCAGCATACCTTGCTGCGGCAGCGATGGGCCATTTCCACGCTGCAGATCGAGAATTCTTCCATTGAGCAGCTGGACCTTTTCTGCGTAGACCCTGTTCACCGGGGTTCCGGGATATAGTTCACATAGTTTGAGAAGGATCTCAACTGCTCTCTGGTACTTTGTGATCGCCATCCCTCTCGATCCTTGCTTGTCAAGAGAGATGGCCTCAGTTACATTTCTTGCCGCGATTTTCTCCAAGTCCTCGTATGCCATCTGTGTCACCTCATGTCTTCTCCCTTGGCAGGCGCGGAGGGTTCACCGGAGCACTATCCTCCTCTCGTCACGAAGCATCTCAACGGCCTTCTCAACGTCTCCCCTTTCCACCCCTAGTTCCTCAGCGCACCTGGCGAGGTTCAGCTTTCCGCCTTGTCTCACATTGTTGATGATGTATTCAAAGACCAGAGAGGAAAGACGCTGGCCTGAATGCTCAGTGATCTCTGGCACCGTCTCCTGAATCTCTCGAGCCGGTTCATCCGGGGGATCTGAGATCGGATCCAGTCCTTCAGGTTCTGGTACCTTCTCGATGGGCTGTTCTGATGATGGAATCGGCGGGAACTGCTCCCTTACCCTCTGTTCGGCATAAGCGCTGGATTCCTCAAAGATCTTCTTCGCTTCGTCATCCTGTGAAGCCATGTCATAGTCTTTCAATTGAATGAATTCAGTTTCCTTGACAGTGTCGTGCAGCATGGAGTGCACGATTCCCAGCTCGCTTGCCACCTCAGGAATCACACCTTCGATCTTCCCCTTCGTTTCCTCGATCACACTAATGACAGGCATCAGCTGGACAAGCATTATCCCCAGTTGCCACACCGTTTCGAGACGAATGATCGCCCTCTCCAGACCTATTTCGCTGGCATGGACGATTTTTGCCATCTTTCTGATCTCAGAACACTGGCTGGCATACAGTTGTGCTCGAGCAAAATCCTTGGAAAACTGAGCTGCAACGCACCTTTGGAATATCTCGCTATCCCTCTGCTGGAGTCGGAGGATCGTTTCCTGAAGTTTCTGATATTGGAACTTCAGACGGTGCAGTGCAACTATGATTCTCTCTTCAAGGGGTTTCTTCTTCCCCCAGATTCGTTCAACGAAAAATGAGATGGCACACTACCTCTTCAGAGGCTTGACGTGCCCGTGAACTTCACAGGAAGTAGCTTGCCCGTGTTCAGAGCATTTGTCTCCAGCACTATGTCGCTCATCGAGCTTTGTTGAAGCCTCCTGTCCGCGCTCGATCTTCTCAGTGAGGCTATGTTGATTGAAATCTGCTCAATATCTCTTTTCGCGGAAAAGGCTCTGTCGAGTCCATTTTCGATCGAGTCCACCGCTATCTTGTATGCCTGTGGATCGATTTCACCTGAGGCCAGTTGCATTTTATTGGTTGCGAGAAACATCTCAAGCTCTCTTATCTGGTGATCGAGCTCTGCGTTGACCAATGAGAGTTTCTTCGTGAGGTTTTCTCTCCGTGTTTCCAATTCATTCAAGTTGCTGTCATGATTCCTGTGAAAATCCTCGTATATCTCTGGCTGAATATCTCCTTGTCTGTGTAGATCTGAGAGAGCCTGCATCCTCTTTACGGCCAACTCAAACTCTGTCCTCAGGTTGTCTGCTTCAAGCTTCCAATCATCAAGAAGCTTGATCCCCCTCTCATCCACAACCAATCGAGAAGAAGGACAGTTCAGAAACTGCCCGTTCCCCAGCTCCACCTCGACGGATGTTACTTGGCTCCTAACATCAGTCAATATTCCGACTATTCTTCCTATGGTTGCACCATATTGATTTGAGATGCTGCGTCCCAGAATGTGTTTCGCCGCGTCCATCATGAGATTCATGGCAGCATATCCTCGCCGTCCCGACATCTCACTTGCTACAGGAAAGACTGTGAAGAACGCTCTTGATCGGTCTGAGTTGCTGTTGGAGTTGGTAGCTCAGGGAACCTCTCCTTCATTCTCTGCTCTGCTATGGCACTGGCCTCCGTGAGTATCCGTTGCGCCTCTTGACTAGTTATCTCAGGCTTGGAGATCGTACCTGTCAACTGCCCTGCCTCCATGACTATCTCATTCAGGGTCTCTCCAACCGAGTCCAATTCGTAGGAGACCTCGGGCATGACTCCTGAAATCTGCGTTCTCAGAGAGCGAATAACCCCAGCAACAGGCGCCATATTCGATCCTATGTCCCCGAACTCCTGCACAGCCTCAAGCTTGAAGGTGGCTCGCTCAATAGTGAGCTGACACTGAAGAGTGACCTTCGCGATCTTCCTTATCTCAGCACACTCCTCAGCATACATCGACGCTCTCGCAACGTCTTTCGAAATCTGCGCATCCACACATTTCTTGAACAGCTCTTTATCCCTCTGTTGCATCTTGAGAGTGGCAAGCTCAAGCTTGTTCTGTTGTGCCCTCAGTCTGAACACTGCGGCAGAAATCTTGTCCCTTAGGGGCTTGGACGACCGAATACTCCCTCCTATCCGCGCGAAGAAAGGTTCTTTCTCAGATTTGTTCCAATTCTTGGTCATGAAATTAATGACTCCTGAATTTTACTCTTGTGCGAACCACAAGTCCGGTTGTGATTTAACCATGAACTTAGCGGACCCTTTCAAAATTAGTATAAAGAACATGTCAAAAACGAGATTTTGTTCAAATCGAGTTTCTCACATTCCGTTCGGACACGAAACGACTCTTCGCGTCTAGGCAGTGAAGAAACCGTCAACATCAAGAGCTTTACGTACGAGAACGAACGATGGCTTAAATACCTTCAAGCGGGTAGCCTGCTTCTGTCAGGATTGTCCGGGCCTCAGCCGTGGAACACGTGTATCTGAGCACGAACTCACGGCAAGACTTAAGACAAGAACCTGACATTAGAATGAGAAACTCTGCAAAGCATGGCATGCTTTGGAATACGGAGGTGAACAACGAATGAGCGAAAAAACGGTGCCTTCAGAGTCAGAGAGAGCACCACGACCACGAGAGCCAATACCTCCTGACACAATCCTCGTTGGGAAGAAGCCATTGATGGCCTACGCAACGGCAATGATGATGCACTTCCAAACAGGTGCGAAGGAACTTACTGTGAAAGCCAGAGGACGGGCCATTAGCAGGGCTGTGGACGTAGTGGAAGTTGTGTCACGCAGGTTCTTCGGTGGAAAGCTGAACGTCAAAAGCATAACAATAGGAACTGAGGTTGTTGGCGAAGGCGACGATCTGCGGAATGTATCATCAATAGAGATCAAAGTGGAAAAGCTAGCTTGATCGGCAAGATCCAGTATCCAGAGGTTCTTTTCTTTTTCCCCAGCTTCTTGATTTATAGTCGGACTACGTGAGACCTTTCGTATTTCTCGTCCCTCAAGAAAGACGTGCCATGCAGGACATGGCTGGACTCTTCAAGGTTCCATGCTCAAGAACCCACGCGCGTTCTCTTGATGCGAGTAGACGATGTGCTACTTTTAAGAGTCCTTGTGTCTTATTGTCATTTGATCGGTGGTTGGATGGATCGCGTACCTACTGGGGTGAAGGGTCTTGACGAGCTTCTGGGAGGAGGCATTCCCAAGGAGAGATGCGTCTTGGTCGTGGGCAGCCCCGGTTCTGGAAAAACGACGTTGGCTATGCAGTTTCTTCGTGAAGGAGCTCTAGGTGAAGAGAACGGTCTTTATGTTACGATGGATGAATCGCCTGATCAAATCAAAGAAAACCTCTCGGGCTTTCGATGGGATCTTGATAGATTGGAGCGAGAAGGAAAGTTGTTCTTCATAGATGCGACACTAATCAGACATGTCCGAAGCAAGGACACTCACTACGGTGAACAGAATGTCCTATTGGATACGGCAGGTGTGTTCCCGCAGTTGACTTTGAAAGAGCTAATCCGAACCGTGCACAAGGTCGTCGATGAGGAAAAGATCCAGAGGTTAGTTGTTGATCCTGTCACGTCGATTATGCTGAGGTACGAGAGAGCATCAAGCAGGAGAAAGGCAATGCTTGTGCTTTTTGACGCTTTGGAGGCAACTGGGTGCACCTCTTTCGTTGTAACAGAATTGCGGACAGCGATGCTTGATAGGGCATTTCAGCTTGAGGAATTTCTATCTCAGGGGGTAATCTTGCTTCATACGATCCCGCATGAGGGAAGCATTGTAAGGGCGATCCAGATTGAGAAGATGAGAGGGATTCCTCACGATATACAGCTAAGGCCCTATCAGATCACGGGCGAAGGGATAGAGGTGTTCTCCAAGGACCGTGTCTTCCCCTAGGACGCTTTTCTGGGCGAGAATCGTTCCTTATCCCCGTGGAAGACAATACCGTCCGGAGCCTCAATCGAAAACTCTATCCATCTCCGCGAATGCTTCCTGCCGCGAATTTTCTTTATTCGCAATCGCCTGGAAGGAACCCCTCTCTTCTCGCGTGTTTCCAACTCGATAATGCAGTCGGATAGTCCCTCGAGTCTCGATAACACGTCTTTGTCTAACCCAGTCCCAACAGAGAAATACAAGCTTCCTACCTGGCCTTTTATTCTCGCTCCGATCGCATGTATGAAGGTCATTATGGGATCTGGTCTGAGTGATGTGAAAAGTGGGGCTAGAGAATCAAGGAAGAACGTTGTTCCTTCTCCCAAGGCGTTAGCGGCACTTGAGATCTGGATACCGAGATTAGTGAAATCTGTCAGGACTTGGACGCTGTACTTCTCAGGAGAAACCTTTCCTGCGGCACCAGAGTAGCAGTCAATGAAGTAGAGATGCCTTCCTTCGAATGCTGAGACATCCAAGCCCAGTTGCTTCATGTCCTCGACGATCTTTCTAGGAAAATCGTTGTTGGTCACATAGACACATTTGTTTCCTCTAGACAGTCGGTCGTGCATCATCTTCTCCATAAGAACTGTTTTGCCTGACCCTGGAGATCCTATCACCATAACCGCAGCAGCCGTCAACGCTTGTCCACCAAAGAGATTATTGAGAAGATCAAAGGAAACTTTTCGAGTCTTCAGTCGATACTTCGAAGTCAAGAGAATAGCACCTATTACAATTACAGCGGAGGCTGGAGCCCCATAGTAGAACCAAGGTTGCAGGACCGGCAATCTGGCGACATATTCTGTCGGCCCAGACACAGTGATATCCCTTCGGTTATGTTGTGACGACTCATAGCTGAGGTCAAGGGTGTAGTTTCCTTTCGGAACCTGACTGAAGATCAAATGCCCATCAAATTCAGTTCTATTCAAGCTCAATGGTTTGTTACCTGCAACCAACTCAACTCCGGCTTGGCCCAAGGGCATCCCAAAGAAATCCTGAACTATGATCATGAGATCATACACTTCGCATCTGACAACTAGCTCTCGGTCTGCAGTTAGGCTTATGTTTCTTGTTTCGTTCACACCAGTCCCCTTCCAGTAGACCTGAACATCATACAGACTTGTGTTCTCCGTGGAAGGAACAATTGCCTCTACAGAGCCATCGGCAGTTGTGGTCCCCGTCCAGACTTTCACTTGCTCCTGGATAATGGTCACATTTGCACCTTTCATCCTCTTGTCTGAGAAGTCTTTCGCAGTTAGAGTCATTGTGTAGTAGTATCTCTCCACAAAAGAGATTGCCATCTGACTTGGCGCACGACTGTCGTCCCAATAGAGGAAGGCTGGTATGTTCACCCCTTTCACTACTATCTCCAAAATGAGGGTTGAGCCTGCGTCAATGGTTCGCATGACTGGCCCTATTGAGAAGAAGTAAGGTCGTTCGTTTAGTACGGATTCCACCAGTACTGATGCCTCGATACCACACACATACCGAACCTTCCCATCACTAGTTCTTTCCACCAAAGTCGCATTGACTGTACCCATGACGGGGTTAGTGGCCCTCAGCCAAAGTTGGAATGATACAGGCCCACCGATTCTTACAGCTCTCCTGACTGGTGGACGGAGAACAAAAGCAGTTGCCTCTGTAACGTGTATCCATCTTTGGATTCCATATGGTGGGTCTGTGCTCAGGATTCTCTCTGAAGGCGAACCTACTGAGTAAGCTGTATGAAGGTAAAATACTGTAGGGGATGCGGCAACAGTTTGTGAAAATCCTTGCGGTATCATCCCCGAGATAATACCAACTAACAGAACACCCCAGACCAGAGGTGCAAGCTGTACGCAACGCGCCGTAATGTGTTCCCCCGTCGCTATTCTGACAATCGTATTGGCTTGTCTGCCATCTTTGCTCCAGTCGAAGAGGATTTGGTCAACGACCTCGCGCGCCCGCTATAGATGACGTCTTCCACCTTGACTACAACAAGTAGGTACACAACGGCCCAACACATGAACAGTATTTCTCCAGCAGATTCGTGGAAGGCTATCGCCTTGCTCACCCCTTCTGTTGCTATGAGGTAACAGATAAGATAGATTCGCAACAAGTTGACAGAGAAGGTTCCGACCGCCCCCGCGAAAGAGTAGTAGATCTTTCTGTTTCGGGGTGCATCAATCTTTGCAACCATAACAGCTATGATCATGAAGAAAATAATCATGCTATGAACGCCGACGCAAGGCCAGAAGAAGTCTACTGCACCCTTAAACCATTCCACCCCTTCCTTTGTGACAAAAATGTACAACCTCGACGACTCAGGTTGCCATACAGTCTTTATTCCGGAGAAGCCCAGCAGGGATGCCACGATTGGGACGATCACGAGAACTATCGCTTGCATTGGGCCTAAAGAAGCGTACGGAAATGCAGCATCAAGAAAGAACATCAAGGCCATTCCTAAGAGGTAGGCCACTGGAGTTATCATCTTGAGAAGATTTTTGCGCCCATATGCAGAAAGGAACAGGATCAATATGTACGAGACAAAAACAATATGCTCCCACATCGTAACCCAACTGAACATCTTGGGCATTTCAGGCAACCCGAGCCGTATTCCTGCTTGTGCAACGATGCTGTTCAAGTTCAGAAAGAACACGCCGAAGTAGTAGAATACGACGAGCAACGCTCCTAGCATCCAGGAGATGGCAACATTCCTGCCTTGCTTTAGCCGAAGTTCCTTTCTAGCATCGTACCATTCGATTACTATGAAGAAAGCGGCGAACAGCAGACCGCTTCTTCCTTCGTTCCAACCTGAGATAAAGCTTGTCGGCTCGATTGTCGCGAGAAACAGGACCGGAGCGAGACTCATCACAAGAAATTCGAATCCTAATGGCAGAACGCCCGCTATCCTCGACAACATAGCATTTTGATGTCTAGAGGAGGATTCTTTGGCGTTCATTCCTTTTCGCCCTTTGACGCAACTGGAGAGCTTTCATTCCAGACAGACGTAGTCTTTGGCATCGATATTACGTCTTGCGCGCGCTAATCAAACTTGAGTGTTCCTGAGTACTTCCAGTTCTTTCTCCCTCTCTATTCTCCCGAGATGACTTATCGTGAAGCATGATAACGCGAATATTAACACGACTAGTTTTCCTGAGAATACCACATTGATGGGATATGGGTTATTTGGCCAAGGATTGACGATGATATCTGGATTCTGTAGACCCTGAACGGCCAGAGCTGCTGACCAAAGCACAACGTGATAGATGATTTCGAACCCGCTTCCCATAGCGAAAAGCCACGCCAATACGTTCACTGTATCCCTTAGTCTCGTGGGCATTCTCACGAAGCGTTCTCTATTTGATGTGGAGCTAAGGCCAAACGCATATGACATAAAGAAAAGAAATGTGAAAAGAGTCATTGGTTTCATATATATCCAAGGAAGGACGTAGACTTCCGCCGAAACAAGGGCGTCTCCGAAGACATAAGGAGGTGTGCTTCTCACCGTACTTCCCAGTAAGACCGCTATCGCGCCTACACCAGACACCCATGACAGGATCGTCATAGGATCGTGCTCTGTGACTAGTGCTCGAAGCATTCCTGCCACTCCGCGGGTTAGAATGCCGGGCCGATTCATCTGTTCCTGGCTGGAGTCTCTCAAGGACATGTACCTCCCCGAATCTTTCACGACACCATATTAATGTTTGGCGGAGGAGAAAGCCCGTTCGCACCTGTGTGATTGGTGAGCGTGTCTAGGTCACCTTGAGTTCCTGTACGAAACCTGCGTATTCTCCCTGAGCGTCTCTTGTCGCACCAATCAGGAGAATCAGGGCTACCTCTGAGGGAAGTTTCCAACCTGCGTCCAAGTAGTACTTTCCCATCTGCATCCTTCGGTACGACCATGTGTTTAGGGGCGTGTCAATAATCACAATACGGTGGCCCTTGATCTGATACACTTCGCTAGACTGTTTCGAGAATATGATCCATAGTATGTTTGTCCCATCATTGATTTCCAGCCCAAACACGTTCTTTGGGTGCCCGGAATCCGGATAACGTTCATGCAGGAATGTGGGGTACACCCATATTTCCAGAGTCCCATCAAACAATTGTCTGGTAGCTCTAACTCCAAGGTTCTGTCTTACGTGGACAGTTGCCCAAAGGTATTGGTCAATCTCGCCATCTTGGGAGATATGCATTCCAAGACAATTCCTGCCATCAACATCGTCTTGCCTAGTGAAGCCTTTGTCGTTTGGTCCGGCCAGTAGAGACACCTCCCATAGGTATGGTTTCTTGAACCGCCAAACCAAATCGTTGGTCCAATACTTGAACCTCGGATTCATTATTGCTGGTGTTTCTGATGTCACTCCATACAGTTGTGTGAAGAATACGAACACAAGACATACGCACGACAGTATTGATGCTGGAGCAAAGACTCTCCTGAGTCTCTTTGTCATGTTTGAATCCTCCGTGCAGAACAACAGACTAGCATCTGTGCGATCATCACCGGTATCCAATACATGAAGTAGTTCTGCAACGCTCTTGGTGAGAACCACATAGTGATGGCTGGGAGTAACCATATCAAATGCTTCAGTTCGTCGAAATAGACAAAGTAGTTTGCTGCAAGTGTTAAGAATACAGTAATCGTGACCGCTAAATAGAACAATGAAGGAAGCGGCATAGTACCAGCTTGGGTCAGCATCGACAAGCCTTGGCTAAGGAGTACTAGACCCCCAGAAACAGGTGTGAGGACCCCGGAGAGCCACGCAGATGGATCCTTCACAATGAAAAGGAGATTCGGTAGGATGAAGCTGATTAGGGCTGACCCTGAAAACTTTATCACGTTGCACATTCTCACGACAAGACTTCCTCTGTTCAGATTGTACATCCATACCAGAATTAGCGGGCCGACGATCCATGGTTGCTGTTTCACTGCGCATGCTATTCCGTAGAAAATGCCGCTCCGATATGGGTCGTCTGAATGAAGAGCAGCCCATACCATCGGAAGCACCCAGAGAAAGTCTGTGACAGCTCCCGCATTGAAGTCAATTGCTAGATCGGCACTTACGAAGATAGGTAGCAGGATTATCGGTTTCAATTCAGAAGGTGATTTCCTGTAGATGGTGGCTACTGTTGCTATTTCGAAGAGGAAAAGAACCCACCTCATGTCAGACAGTCCCGCTGCAACAAAAGGAACAAAAATGAGAAAGTGAAGCGATGGATATGCAAGATTCGTCGAGATATCTCCGTCCGGCTTGAGTGTTACATATATCGGCTCGACCTTGAACTGCTGCAAGGCATCCTGAAGGTCGATCGGATAGGGATTCACGCCCTTCCTTAGGAAAAGATCCGCGGCGTAGTGAGTGAATGCCAATGCATCAGTTCTGTAGGCTCCTTTATAGTATATTTGAAAGATGACATAAGCACTAATGAGTGCGACTGCCATCATGCCCACTGGGATAGCGTCCCTGAATCTCAGAGCAAGAGCACGGCCCGAAAAAGCCAAGGCCAACATTGCGAACGCGATCGAGTATATCAGAAAACAGTATGTCACGACATGTGGGTTAATTTCTATTTGTCCTCTGACCCATGTCTGAAATCCCTCGTAGAGACAGAAGCTCCCTGCAGACATGTACCCAATTCTGAGTATTGCGTCCTCTTTCGAGAACAGCCCTATGCCTTGCTCAGTCAATATCGGCGCCTTCTTGTAGGGGGTTTTCTCCTTGTCACGTTCACTCCGACGAAAACCAGTGAACCTACCAGCGAAATGAGGGACACGTAGTATGTTTCGATGGCTACTGGCTTCTGTTCCAGCACCAATTCTCGTGCCCCTTCTGGAAGTGTTATTGCCATGAACCCCTCTTCATTCTTCTCAATTTCGACAGCGACATTACCTGAAGTCGCTCGCCAAGTGGGGAAATAGGCCTCCTTGACGATGACTCTTGGATTTCCATGAACGTTTAGAAACCTCAATGTAAACCTATCTGGTCCATCGCGACTGAACACAGCCTCTCCTACATCAGAAGGAACAAACTCAACCATCTTGATAGGCTCAGAAGTGCGATAGACCGTGATGACCCCCTGCTGGTATGAGAACTGAGCATCCAATTTGAAGGAGGTTCCGTTAAAGAGTTCAGATCTTGTCTCTTCACCAACATTGCCAACAATCACCCACTTGATTGCTAGTAGTCTTGAGTTGAGTATTAGGTTTCTCCAAGTTTCTGTTCTGTTGGGGGAATCTGTCGGCTCCACGGGTCCTGCAGATTCCAGATCTAGGATTCGGTAGTCATTGATTTCGAGTATTCGTTTCAGCAACTTCCCCTGAGGGTACCAACCATCAACCAAGGGTTTGTCAGTGTAGTACGGCAGTACGTATGTCCAAAGTGGGCATCTCAATGCCAGAATTCTGGCATACGTAGGGTCAGACTTGAAATAACTCACGAGTTCTGTTGGGATATCGCTGTTGACAGGAGGATATGGCAGGAACTCGCTAATGTTGTGCGTCGTAGTGTATATGGCTTTAATGCAACCGCCTGCTACTACGATTCCTAGCAGCAAAGCCGGGATTACCCAAGGCCTGATCTTGTGAGCGCGAACTTTGATCAGAGAGAGCCTCCTTAGTCCGATACCTGAAAGAATACTCATAGCCACAGTTAGGTAGAGCCAAAACCTGTGAACATCAAGAGTTCGCCAGAATGCAGATATCGGATAGAGAGTCACAAACGGAAGAGCGAAGCTACCGAGGCTAAGCCAGAAGAAGGTCACAAACCAGAGAATCACGGTACAAAGATGAAAACCCGCGCCAAAGGATGTGATGCATCTTTGCAGAATGGCGTAGGCGAGACAGAAGAGCGAAAGCACGACAGTTATCTGCCCGACAATTCTTACTGGTTCGAGAACAAACTTCTCACCTAGTTCAAACGCGGCCATTCCAATCATCATCAGAGCAAACGTCGCAGGTACAATCCTTTTCTTCAGCTTGTAGTCTGCAGAAAAGCTCCAGACCACAAAAACGGACAGAAGAAAGTGCGCGACCCCAAGAGCATACACGACAACATTGATGGAAAAATAGCTTAGTCTAATGAAGGGAAACTCAACGTTTCTGTTGTAAAACGGATTGTTCAGAAAGAGGCTGGATGCTGCGATGAATGGGTAGAGCCAGAATGAAGATAGAGCCAATCCAATCACAAAGATGATGAGCAGCTGAGTTACTGTGTGTAAACGAGCCGCTCTTCGATTTGTCAGTGCTCGTGAAATAACCATGAGGAGGCCGAGTAAGGCGGCACATAGTGCCGAAAGATGGTGGGTTAGGATAGTTGTGCCAAAAAGGATTCCTGAGGTGACCAGAAAGGTGCGATTGCGCTCGTAGTCAAGCGCACGGGACAAGGTCATAAGGAACAGGCAGACAATAGGAAGAGAAACAATGCTCGGGAATCTATCGTAGAACAAGTAGTTCTCTACTATGCTCGGCGAAAAAGAGAGGAAGAACGCGGCCAAAATCCCTTGCACCTTGCTCACTCCAAGGTTCCTTGAGAGATGGTAGACAGCTAATGGCCCAAGGAGGTAGAATGTGGCATCTATGAGCTTGTATGAAAGAACTGGGCCGAGCCCTAGCAAGGAAGGAATCAGAGTAAGAATGTAACTCAGTGGAGGATACAATAGAGTGAATGTTGTTCCTCCATACCAATATGGATTCCATTGCGGAAGATATCCCCGTTCCTGGTAGGATTTGGTCATGAGCATGACACGGAACAGATGACTGGTGGAGTCAACTGCAAGAGGAAGTCCATTTAGAAGACGAACAGAAACCATCACGAGGTTGAAAGCACAGGTCAAGACAAGTAAGAGGATCACGATTCTCGGATTTTCCGATGTCTCGCTCTCGCCCATGCTACCAGACCTCCGTTCAAGATAGGGCACTTCTGGGAGACGTCGACCGCAGGTACTCTCGTGTCTGTACGAGAAGCGAGACCGCCTTCTTGAGGACGCAGAATCTTCGCCCTTTCTTCGGGACTACAGGACTCAGAAGAACCATCATGAGGATCGCGATTAGTGTCAGCACAACTACTGATGTTGGCGAAACTTCCCATGCCCTGAAGAACGAATCCAACATGATATATCTCCTTACATGCCTGGTATGGCCGGTTCCTGACAAAGCCTCTTGCCAAAACGTGTATTGTTGTTCTGAGTTTATGAGCTGAAAAACCGTCGTACCCTGCCCTGCCAGCATCAACCAGACGTAACCGGAAATCATGCTAACATCTATCTCAAATACTATGTCCGCATACATCTCTGTGTAGTTGAAGTCATTTCTCTGTTTGTTGAATGCGACGATGTCGCCCGTCTTCTTGACGGTTACATTGTATAGGACATCATACCACGTACCCTTTCCGACACTGATCTCATCATCGCTACCGTTCCCTTTGAACCATCCTTGCGAAAGTATGTACTTGAATCTGATCCCATTAGTATTGTTCCCAAGTTCATCATCGAACATTATTCTGCCCCAATCCGCGGTGGATTTCATAATCACTCGTATCGGAGGCGTTTCACGCCATCTTGTCGCAGTGCCACTAGGATTCTCCAGTTCCCCCGCGGCCAGGTTGAACGGAACAGAAGTCATAACCAGAAGAATGCAACTAGCTATCGCAAAGACTGTTCGGAGAATCTCTGTCGATTTCATCTGACCCTACGAACGTTGGATGACCCGTCATTCTAATAAAACCACCTCAGACGCTAGTGCAGACGAAGCGCGGGGAACATTTTAACAGACCGAACACCCAGTATTCTGCGGCAACATCTCAGGAGAACCCGCGAGACGTGACGGTCAATAATGAGGGAAACGCCCTAAGACATCTATGCAGGGAAATCGCTGAAGACTCTCGAATAGTAGCGATCTGTCTGTATGGCTCACGGGCAGGAGGTTACGCCAGACCTGACAGTGACTTTGATGTTGTGTTGGTGCTGGAAAGGTTTTCAGAAGGCGTCAGTTTCCATAGAAGAGAAATTGGACAAGTCTACGCGGCCGTTCTTGTTGTGGACAGAGAGCTCTTCGAACTCGATATGAAGAAAGGCTATTTGGGCGAGTTCATATGCGCCAGGCTCCTTAGCCCTTACATAGCCCTAGAAAACTCGGGATTTCTGAAGGAGATGGAGATTCAGGCAAAGAAGAGAATTGTACAGGAAGAACTCAGAGATCTTATCATAGAATACCGGCGAATCTCACATGGGCTGATAGTGGATCCCACCTACTTCGCTCTGTCCAGACTACGAAAGAGAGCAAGATACTATCCTGCTGTCCTACACAGCTACACCAATATGCTTAGAGAAGATTTGAGAAGAGATAGTCTAAGCTCTATTCTCGGGGGTTATCAGACAGCACTGCAGGATCTTCACGAAACTGGCCTAGTAAGATTCGAGAACGGTATGGTGAGGCTCCAAGAGCGGTTCATAGACAAGACGCTCTCAAGGGGGTCGTTTGAGAGAGTGGTCAACGTTATGGAGACGAGTCGGAGAACTTTCCGTTCCTACTTAGCATACGGCCGTAGCCGTATAGGTGGTGTCGAAGTGATACTAGATGAGCTAGGGTCAGTCCTGCGCAAAGCGCCGCAATACGATTCGCATGAGGACAAGCCGGAGGATCCGAAGAATCATTTGTACCTTCAAACATCTGCCGGTATGGTGAATCTCAATGAGAGATCGTCTGTTGTCGATGTCGCCCTGAAGCTTAGGCCTGGAGCAAAGGTGACGATCACTCCTCTAGCTGGCGTGCTGAATGATGTCTACTTGGTATCTGTAGGTCAAGAGCAATTGGTTGCGAAGAGGTATACTGACTGGGTTAACTTGAAATGGTTCACTATCAATCTCGTGACACTTGGTACAAAGAAATTCTCGGTTATGGGAAAGTCTAGACTTGCAAACGAATACGGCATGAATAGAATTCTTTCCGAAGAAGGTATTCCTGTGCCAGAGATTGTCCATGTTAGCATCCCTCACCGAATGCTTCTGGAAAGGTATGTAGAAGGGGAAAACGTGGCGAACCTAGTCAAGCTTGCTTGTTCATCTGATCAGCTTTCGGCAAGAGAGTACGGACTCGCGATCGACGTTGGAAAAGCAATGGCGAAAATCCACTCTGTAGGTGTCACTGTAGGTGATTCAAAGCCTGAGAACTTTCTTTTATCCTCTGACGGAAAGGTATACTCATTAGATCTTGAGCAAGCTGCAAGAAAGGGAGACAAGGCGTGGGATCTGTCGGAATTTCTATTCTATTCTGGACACTATTCTCCTCTAATGACCCAAGGCCTGAGTCAACTTGTTGATGGTTTCATAGAAGGTTATTTGAAGACAGGAGAACCAAATGCCCTCAGACGAGCTGCTGGAATAAATTACATAAAAGTATTCTCGATATGGACAGCGCCGCCTGTGATATTCGGGATAGCTGATAGACTTCGAAAGATCTAGAATGGCACTGATACGACTTCAGGGTCACTGACAGATGATGAAATCTCCAAATCTCGAGGATGACGTGATTGAGAAAGTTTATTCGCCTCGTTGTCTTCGACCTCGACGGGACATTGACGAAAGTCGAGAGCACGTGGCAATATATTCACGAAAGACTTGGAACATGGCATCTTGGAAGTTCATCCGCTCAAGACTACTGGAAGGGAAGAATCAGCTACATGGAATGGGCCCAACTTGATTCGTCCGCTTGGCGAGGTGTGGAGCTCAAGAAGATAAGATCGATTCTCGACGAAATCCCTTACGTTGATGGTGCCAAGGAAGCGGTTGCGGAGTTGAGGGAAAAGGGAAAGCTCTCTGGAATAGTCAGCGCGGGAATATCACTCCTCTCTGATAGGGTGCGTGAGGAATTGTCTATGGACTTCGCTATCGCTAATGAGCTTCATTTTTCTCAGGGTAGAATGACTGGTGGGGTCACGGTCAATGTGTCGTTGGATGATAAGAGTCTAGTCATGAGAAGAGTTGCGGAGCAGCTGGGATTCTCTCTCCGTGAATGTGCTGTTGTGGGAGACAACGGTTTCGATCTTCCAAGTGAGGCGGGATTGCGGATTGGTTTCAACCCGAAGCACGAGGCCGAAACGGCCTGTGACGTTGTGATTCGAGGAACTGACATAAGAGCAATCCTTACACACATACTTTGAGGCAGAGAAGATCTGCAGCCCCCGCTCGGACGTCTATTGGGTAACGGAGCGGACAAAAGCATTATTGACTTGTTGCCGCCCAGTCATGTCATAATATGACCATTTCAAGGGGCGCGAACTGAACGCAGGATGCGCGGGGTAGCTGAACCACAATTGACCAAGGAACATATGGAATGTAGAGGACTGAACGCCCGGCTCTCGACAAAAGGAGGCTTGATAACGATTTCCCAGATCTTCCCTCCTGGGAAGGTGGAGATTCCTCTATATGATGTCGTTGCGGTTGAGCTCGTCGTTAGCAGCATCTTTCCGCCAATTGCCGTGTCTCTTGTTGGTTTCATCATTCTTGTCGCCATATGGTGGGTCGCAGGAGGATGGGCTTGGCCTGTGGTCCTTGCTGAACCGTATCGGTCTTCCTCGTCATGGGCGGTACTCGGTTCTGTGTCTGGCCTGGCAGGTGCAGGGTATGTGTGGCTGTTTGCCAAGATCAAAATCACAACCCTCAACAGTGATACAAAGGTCACCATACAAATGGTTCCGAAGCATTCCGGTGGGCGATTCGTCAGCAACATACGGTCAATGATACGGTTGATTGAAGAATGAGAGCAATCGAGGAAGGAGATTCTGTACTGCTCTACCTGAATGAAAAGAAGAAATGGCTTGTGCAAGTGCGGGATCGGAAAGAGTTTCACACACATGTAGGAGTCGTTAAACTTGAGGAGGCTGTTGGGAAGCCTTTCGGTAGCTGCGTAAGAAGTACATTAGGATTTGAGTTTTATCTTCTTTGGCCGACCGTACGAGACCGAATCTTGCACACACATAGGCCCACCCAAATACTGTATGACAAGGACGTAGGGTTGGCGATCTTCCGGCTGGGTATCGGGTCGGGAGATGTTGTCATCGAGGCTGGAACAGGAAGTGGTGCAATGACTGCGAGTTTGGCAAATGTGGTTAGACCAGGAGGACACGTCTACAGTTATGAAATTAGAGAGGAGTTCGTGGAGACTGCAACGAGAAACCTTGTGAAGATGGGATTGGAAGAGTATGTGACCATCAATAATCTCGATGCGAGAAATGGGTTTCGAGAAAAAGATGTAGACGCAGCATTCATTGATCTTGGGGATCCTTGGGAAGTGATAGGTCCTGTTCACTTGGCATTGGGGGGAGGTCACCCTGTGGCCTCATTCAGTCCTACCATGAACCAGGTCGAAAAAGTAGTGGATGCGATGAAGAATGGGTTTGTTGACATAGAGACGGTGGAGTGCTTCGTTAGAAGCCTACGTGTCGAAAAGGGCAAGACTCGACCGACATCATTGATGGTAGGACATACTGGATACTTGACATTCGGCAGGAAGGTTTTCGAAGGAAAGGAGCAGGTTGGGGGTTCTTCTCGCTAAGGGAACGTGGGCCTTAACGCTTTGTACCTACACGCATCTGTGCACTCAAGGCACATTATGCATTCCGGATCAGTCATCTTTTCCCACGGTCCGTCAGTCAGTCGTACCAGCATAGGGCAAACCTTCATACAATCCCCACACTTGTTACATTGAAGCAGGTTTCTCCTCAGGCCAAGGAAACTAACCCGGCCAAATATCGCCAAGAGTGCTCCAGCAGGGCAGAGGTACCGACACCATGCTCTCAGGAAGAAGAACGACAACACCATTACAAAGATCAATATCATCAGTCTCGTCGCTAGCAGCCACGTCATTGAGCTTAACCTGCTCCAGACAAGATCTGAACTAAGCGGGTTCGTTACAGGTGGTATGCCAAGGAAGTAAAGCAGAACCATTCTTCCCAATATTGGCAAGACTCCAAGGAGAGTGGCTTCGGGGGAAAGAGCTGAGAATGGCCCATGTGACAAATCGCCGAGTGCGGCCTTGTAGTCTGCTCCTATATTGTAGATCAGTGAAAGGGCTAGGGATCCACTGAAAAATAAAGTCATTCCCAAAATGGCGTACTTGACCTTGATTGCTCCAACATGAGTACGAAGAGAAACCTCACGACGTCTTGCATTCACTAAGCCATTCAGATCCTGCACCAATCCGAACGGGCAGATCCAGCCACAGGTGGCTCTGCCCACAAAGACCCCAAACAAAACAAAAACTGCCAAGGGCATCCAAGGCATAATCGCTTCTGCGGACATCTCTTGGATAGCATCTAGAGCTGCCACAACAGTCTTACCTTGGTTCCCGAATGTCAGCAGTATTGGAAGCGTGACTATGGTTCGAGCAACTCCAAAACCTGCGCCCAGAAACACAACAGTACTGGTAAGCTGAACAATCTTCCTGATCCACCAGATCTTGCCAAACCGCTGAGACGTTTTCTCCAAGAGTGCTTCCTCTACGGTATTCCTGCGATACATGTCTCGCTGACGAGTTTCACAAGCTTCCAAAGTTCATCCTGCTGCCTCCGAAAGGCTCCCAAGCAGAGGAAGCTAAGGCCTACTATCAGAAAGAACGATGCTACCAGTCTTCTCTTCAATGTGCTCGCCCTGAACCAGTTTTCCTATCCGTCTTGTAGGGTTCCATTTAACTCTTTTTTATAGTCAGACAATGAGATGAGTCAACTTCCGGTAGTCTACGCAAAGGGGACTCGGCCAAACCTTCACTGTAGGTTGATTTGTCATGTAAAGCGTGACATTTCGCGAGCCATGTCTAGAGCTACTTTTCTCTGGTCCGTGGCTTTGACAACGGCACTGGAGACAAGGATTCCTTGTGCCCCAAGGTTTAAAGCTGATGAGGCGTCATGTGCTTCTGAGATTCCGGCGCCGCACAGGATCACAACCTTCTTGTTTATGTCTCTTATTCGCGCGACTGCGTCCGTAACAACCTCAGGCTTGGCTTTGGAGACCGCTCTGCCCGTGCCTATCAGCTCTGGAGGTTCCACAGCTACAATGTCGGGTTCGAATGCCGCACATGCAGCAGCCGTGGCCACGTTGTTTGCACAGACGACAGAGGTCAATCCCACAACTCCAGTCCTTCTTACACATTCTTCTAATGTCGCAAGTTCGAGACGTCTTTCTGAGTGATTGAGTAAAGTTCCTCGAGCCCCTGATTCCTTGACCGCTTCAGGTGCAATATGACCAGTGTGCCCTCCCTGTGGCTGTGGGTCAACATGTTGAGCATACACTGGAATCTCAACATGCTGACTCAAGGGAAAGAGATCGCTCGTTTGAGCAGCAACAATCACTTGGATCCCCGTCTCTCTTTGAACGCCTTCCAGTATCTTGGAGAGAGCCAATGCCTTCGTGCCTGACGCCTCAGAATATGTCTTAAAGTTAACAATCATTATCGACTCATGTTCTTTCCTCATGTGAGATCACTTCGTGCATAGCTGAGAACCGGATATTTATTACCAATGTTGCGGCCGTCACATCCATCTCTTTGTTTTTCGCTGGTCGGGTTGCATTGGGGGGGTCCTTCCCAGACCTTGCCGATGTGTTGTCTACCCAAAGAGTTCCTTCCCGGTTGTCAGACTGGTGAATGGCATTGCGAAAGTGGTAAATACACACGTAAAGAGCTTCGATTGTGGTGTTGAATTTGGGTATTGCGCATAGAATAACAATTTCCATCATCAAAGCGGATGTTGGATCTGTCGCGGGTCATCACATAGTTCATCCAGAGCAGATTGCGGTGGCTAGATCCTGCCTAGACAAGGCCAGGAAGGATGGAACGATTGTCGACTTCCATGTTTTTTCCTGTGGTGACGACCTCGAGTTGCTTATGACACATCGCCACGGGGAGAACAGCCGCAAGATACACGAGCTTGCTTGGGGTACCTTCAAGGAGGTCACTGATAAGGTGTCCAAGCCTATGAAGCTCTATGCGGCAGGACAGGATCTGCTATCGGACACGTTCAGCGGAAACGTGAAAGGGATGGGGCCTGGGGTGGCGGAGATGGAGATTGAAGAAAGAAGCAGCGAACCTCTTGTGGTATTCGCAGCAGACAAGACAGAACCAGGAGCTTTCAACCTGCCTCTATTCAAAATTTTTGCTGACCCATCCAATACAGCTGGTCTGGTCATAGATCCCGCTATGCATGGAGGATTCACCTTTCGAGTCATGGATGTCATTGAGAGTAAGGTTGTTGACATTGCTTGTCCCGCCGAGATGTATGACCTGATCGCTCTTATTGGGACTACTGGGCGATACATAATCGAGAATGTTCACAGGACATCCGACAAGGTACTTGCATCAGTCTCAAGCACGACAAGACTCAACCTGATCGCTGGAAGATACGTAGGAAAAGATGATCCGGTGATGATGGTCCGTACGCAACATGGTCTGCCAGCCACCGGAGAAGTTCTGGTGCCATTTGGCTTTCCCCATCTTGTCGCTGGCTTTATGCGAGGATCACATTACGGGCCTCTCATGCCTGTTGGTCTCAGGGATGCTAAGTGCACGCTGTTCGATGGCCCTCCAAGGATTGTCGCGTTGGGCTATAACATATGCAACGGGCATTTGGTGGGAATTCGTGGAAGCGAACCTGCAGATCTGTTTGACGATCCAGCTTTTGATCGAGCTAGAACGGTTGCAAATGACATCACTGACTACATTAGAAGGCACGGAGAGTTCATGCCGGCGAGACTTGGCCCAGAAGAGATGGAATACACGACTCTCCCGCAGGTCCTAGAGAAGCTGAAACCGAGATTTCAGAAGATATAAGAGCAATCCAGCAGCGCTGCTCTTTTCTTCTCTTTCCTGTTAGGTTCGAAAAATCATATCTTTGAGATTCATCGATTGATAGTCCCGAAGGGTATGACAATGCCCAAAAGGATCGTCGTCGTCGGAGCTGGAGCAGCTGGAACTACAGCGTCAATTGAAGCCAGAAGAACAGATCGTTTAGCTGAAATATACCTCGTAACGAAGGAAAGGGACACAGAATATTCCAGATGTGGGCTACCCTATGCATTCTCTGGGATCGTGCCGAGAATAGAGACGCTCATAGCTCATCCTTCGCATTTCTACGAAACGATTAGTAGAATACGATTGCTTCTCAGAACTGAATGTACGAAGCTCCGGCCGGACGACAAGAAAATCGACGTAACTGATCTACGGACGGGCTCCAAGAGAGAACTACCTTACGATGCTCTTGTTGTTGCAACAGGGGCCGTGCCCACTCTTCCTCGTATACGAGGAATCGACAAGTCTGGTGTCTTCACGATTCGAACCCTAGATGACATACGGAATCTCAGTCGACATACAGAGAGTCATGGGAGGTCTGTTTTGATAATCGGTGCTGGTCTTATTGGCATGGAAATGTCAGAGGCGTTGGCCAGCAAAGGCTTCGAGGTGACAGTAGTGGAGATGCTACCTGAGATCCTTCCGGCCGTGCTTGACCCAGATATGGCATCGATCGTAAGGAGAAGAGCAGAAGAGCACGGCATAAGAATCATTTGTGGCTCAACAATCAAAGAGATCGTGGGGGAAACTTGCGTTGAAGACATAGTAGTAGGTGGGCAAACAATCAAGGCAGACTCGGTGATAGTTGCTGCAAGAGTCAGACCCGTTGTGGAACCATGGCGAGAAGCCGGGGTCCGAGTAGGAGACGCTGGGGGCATACGGGTCGACAATCGAATGTCGACAAACCTGGCTGATGTGTATGCCGCTGGAGATTGTGTGGAGACGAAATGTGCTGTCACGGGCAAAAATCTGCTTTTACAGCTAGCGACCACGGCTGTAAGGCAGGCTCTTGTTGCTGGCAGAAACGCGGCCGGTGGCTCTGAAACATACCCTCCTTCAACTGGTGTAGCAACAACGAAACTGTTCGGGTTGGAGATTGCTTGTGCAGGATTGACTACTGAGGCCTCGAACCGTTTGGAGCTCTCACCTATCTCGGCGCGGGTGTCTGCCTCTACGAGGTTGCAGTATATGCCTGGCGGGACAGAAGTTACAGTGAAGTTGCTGTGCGACGCTCGAGATGGGCGACTAGTTGGTGCACAGATAGTCGGCGGGGAAGATGCCTCCTGGAGAGCAAACTTTGCGTCTTTGGCGATGCATATGAGACTCACAGTTCAGGAATTCAGAAAAAAGGAAACCTTTTATGCTCCTCCAGTGTCACCGGTCTGGGATCCGCTTACTCTAGCAGCACGGGCCTTGGAGCGCAAACTTGAAGCGTCCATCAGAACCAGATAAGAGCCGGAGGGACGATATGTGGCTGCAACGATCCTTGTTTGCGATCCACTGGAATCTGAGGGAGTAGATCTGCTTCGAAAAGCCGGGCTGAAAGTTGATGAAAGGCCGACAATTTCTAGTCAGGAACTGCTGGCAATAATCGCTGACTATGATGCGGTTGTGATACGTGGTAGAACAAGGATCACCAAAGAGGTAATTGAGGCCGGGAGGAAATTGAAGGCAGTCGTCAGAGCGGGTGTAGGTCTCGATAATGTGGATGTGGATTTTGCGAAGCAAAAGGGAGTGCAAGTCCTTTCGACACCTGCCGCTTCCACTGTCAGCGTGGCTGAGCTGACTATTGCGCTAATGCTTGATGTTCTCCGGCAGGTCAGCCTGGCGGATAGAGAGATGAAGGAGAAAAAATGGATCAAATCAAGACTGACTGGCCGAGAACTAAGAGGCAAGACGGTCGGTGTGATTGGTGTTGGAGGGAGAATTGGGAGCGAGGTGGCGAGAATATTGAAGGCAGGGTTCATGGCAAATGTGATTGGTTACGACATCATTGACATCAGACAGCATGCGGCCAATTTGGGCATAGAGTTCGTGCGAGATCTCAATGAACTCCTCGCTCGCTCCGACATCGTCACGGTCCATGTTCCCTACTCTCCATCAACTCACCATCTTCTCGACGAAAAGAAAATCTCTGCAATGAAGAGAGGAAGCATTCTCATCAATACTGCGCGCGGAGACATCGTCGATGGGCCCGCCCTCCTCAAAGCCCTGAAGGAAGGACATCTATCTAGTGCGGGACTAGATGTTTTTCACATGGAACCCCCTCAGGATGAATGGGAGAAGGAGCTCGTGAGTTTCGCTGAAGGCCGTACGGTCTGTACATGTCACGTAGGTGCACAGACAGTGGAAGGGCAAAGAGCAGCTAGTATCATGGCCGCCGAAGCTCTGATCAACATGTTCAGATAGTGGTTCTGCTAAAGATCCCTGCTTCCGGCTCCGGAGGCCGGGCATGACTGAAAACATCGGTGATAGGAAGGCGCCCGCGCTTGACTTATCATATCGAAACTAAGCAACCGAGTTTGACATGTCAACAGTTTGATAGCTGATACTGAACAAACGCTTTCTTGTTCAGCATTATTGTTTATTACATGGTTGTTGAACCTATGCTTCTTGGATTGAACATTGTCTAGTGCTAGGCTGAGTCTGGAGCGTGGTTTGAAGTGAGCGAAAAGAAGCTGCTTCAAATGGTCGCTGACAGCAAAGCGCGGCCACTGACTCGAAAATGTCCACGATGCAAACGCGAGTTTCCTAGTGACGATAAGATTTGGATTGAGGGAAAAGACTACTGCAAGCTATGCAGAATCCTCGAAGAGGAGGCTTGCGACAGTGATGATCCTGAGAAAGCAACTACGGGAAAAACAAGATGAAAACAGCAAGAAGAAGTAGACTCATTCTCTTCACTCTGAAGCTCCTAGCCAAGTAGAGGCCGACAGTTGTTTCAGATGGCGAATGAACTCTTGGCGATGATATGGCGACTACAGACGCGATTCTGAGATACACTTCGTTTTACTTCGTTATTAGGCATCCCGCTACTTTTTGATGGCTCGTCCTATCTTGCCTAGGACTCCTTTCTACGGCCGGCCGTACGAAAACCCTCAAGACCAGTGGAACTTTACCGCGGCCCTAGAAAGCCAGGACAAGAAATACGAACACAACAAAGGGTTCTGTGTAGTTGTCGTCGGATTTGTAGGGCTGTTACTTTTCGTCGAATGCTACCCCAATCCTCTTGTTCAAACCAGTCACCTTCTACGATGCGTTTTGCCATAAATACATGCTCGAAGAGATCATCAAACCAAGCCTCTGGCCTGCGCACAAACAGATAAACAAAACAGACACAGGGAACCGCAAACCCTACATAAACACAGACAAACGCCCTAGTTCAACAATATGGAACCATAAGCGCTTTTAGGTCAAGTTGTCTACTACCGATCTTGGTGACTTCGATGAGTACAGTTGATTTTAGTGAGTTTCAGAGGCTTGACCTTAGGATTGGAAAGGTGCTCAAGGCGGAAAGGATCCCTGATAAGAAGAAGATCTACAAGCTTCAGATAGATATCGGTGAAGAAGAAATCCAGACAATCGCTGGGGGAGCAGACTACTATCCTCCCGAGTACTTTGTCGGCAGAACAGTAATCGTCCTCGTAAACCTGCAACCCAAGACTGTAGCGGGCATTCAGTCCAGGGGTATGCTTCTGGCCGCCGATCTTCAAGGAAAGCCAATATGGCTCACAGTGGAAGGAGAGGCACCGCCCGGAACAAAGGTCCGATAACAGAGACAGTCCCAATCTTACCATAGAACAGAAGCTATATAGAGGAACGGGGGCAATCTGGAAGCTTCGATAGTGAAAGCAGATCAGAGGACTCCCCATGAAGAGACTGTTCATAGTCTTGTTGCTGGCCATATTGGTCGCTTCCGGAAGCTTTTTTCCTGTCTTTTCTTCAACATTCTCAGCAAGAGTTGAATCTGACCGAGTCCATGTGAAGATATCGTCGAGCCTCACGCAGAATATTACTAGCCTCTTCGAGAAGACGATTACCGTTTCTGCACGTTCTTTGTCTGAAGCTGCGGACGTGATTGAACAGCAGATTAGGGCAAAATCACCGCAGGCTTCTCTCAAAGATCTCTCGATTCAATGCGTGTTCACAAACAGTACAATTGCGATTCATGTTGAGTTTGACGTGTTGTCAGTTGTGTCGAAGCGTGAAGAAGTTGTCGCGGCAAACTTCACTTGGAGAGCGTTTAGTGTCCTTTTCGATCTCGAAACAGAGAAAGTGCACTACAACCTTGTGGGAAAGACCTATTTTCTCCCTGCCATTCCTCGCTACCAGAACATGACGAGAACGCGATTCTATGAGAATCGCACGTTACCTACAACGTTATACAGGGCGTTGGACATCGCGGGAAATGTGACAATGCTACGATTCAGCGTACTCGGGCAATCTCTTTCCAGATGGGAGATGACATACGACGTTGCGAAGGTAGAGACAACCTATAGACTCAAGGCCGGTCGCGTTCTTGACCTGGCTGCAGGAAGAGAACTTAACGCGTCCACAACATGGTTCGGGATCTGGATGGATCTTACCGGCGAGATAACAATCCTTGGATATGCCGGGCTCAGGGGAGAGACGATTGTTTCGGAAACACAGATTGGACCGTCTCAAGTTCTCATGCTCATGGCTGTTCTCATCCCCATCTTGGCCATGATCACAGTTCACCTTGTCGAAGAAAAAAGGACAAAAGCAAGGGCCGAAGCCAAACATCGATAAAACTAATTGGTGCTCGTCAACAAATCCGCCTAGGCTATCATTGGAGCAGAAGTAGGCCCTTGGATTCTTGTCAGAGATGCCTGAAGCAACTACAGATCCAGGCCCAATATCAATTCCCTTTCTGTAATAGACTCCGCAACATTGGCCTATCGCGGGCCCTGAGTCTGCTAGTTCGAAGAACAGCAGAACACCCTTCTGGATAAGTTCCCATAGCGCAATATGATCGCCATTCATCTGAGAGCCTGTCGCTAGTCGTTAGACCCTGTTCGGAAGGATGGATTGCCATCATAGCCGAAATGGATTAACCTCTAAATAGTGCAGATCAGTACGGAGAGCTCGAATCGTTTCGTCTAGGTGAAAGGCATCTCATGAAGATTCTGATCTCTTTTGATCTCGATAATGCATATGTCAATAGAATCCGTTCGTGTCTAGAGAGTGTCGACATCCAAATGAGTTCTGACCCGAAAACAGTGATATCGGCTTGCTCTGATGTGGAAGTAATTCTTGCTGGGAGATTTACCAAAGAGATGTTCACAAACTCCGCCAAGCTCAGATGGATTCAGACTGTGTCAGCGGGAGTCGATAGATTCCTTTTTCCAGAATTCGTTTCCTCAAATGTTCTTCTAACGAATGCAAAAGGTATCCACTTTCCCCAAGTATCAGATCATGTTCTAGCCATGATCCTAGCCTTTAGCAGAAGGCTCAACAAGTTCATCCGAGCTCAATCCGAAAGAAAGTGGGCCAGAATCCAGTGTGACGAACTTCAAAAAAGGACCATCGGGATTATCGGCTTGGGAAGCATCGGAAGCGAGATTGCTCGAAAAGCGAAATGCTTCGGTATGAAAGTGATCGCGGTCGACAAGAATTCCAGGAGAAGTCCGAGTTGCGTGGACAAGATTCTTGATCTGTCTGGCCTCCACGAGCTTCTTGAGCAGTCGGATTTTGTTGTGCTATCTGTGGCGTTGACTCAAGAGAGTGATGGAATGATTGGAGAGAAGGAGTTGTCAACAATGAAGCGGGATGCCGTTCTGATCAATGTGAGCAGAGGTCGTGTAGTTCAAGAGAAGGCGCTGATTAGAGTTCTGAAAGAGGGCAAGATAGGTGGTGCTGGTCTTGATGTGTTCGAGGAAGAACCGCTGTCTCCAGCCTCTGAGTTATGGCTTATGGAAAACGTTATTATTACCCCGCATGTAGCGGGGTCAACGCCTCATTACTGGGATAGGGTCTGTGATATCTTCTGTGAGAATCTGCGGCGCTATGCGTCTGGGCAACCTCTGATCAACATTGTCGATAAGAAGTTGGGGTACTAACTTTGAATCTGGCAAGAATATCCTGCGATTAGAGAGCTTCCTATTGTCTTAAGCTTCATTACTTTCGTTTTTCTCTCTTGCTTATATTGAATTGAGGTTCGTCTTGTTCATGGATCGGCTCTTTAGGATCTGTTTGCGTGAAAGAGAAAGTGGTCGAGTATATAGAGGCAGCTATCTCAAGGGTCAAGGATTCCGTATTTGTTGATGAGTCTAGGCTTGACTTTGATTATATGCCTCTTAGGCTATTGCATAGAGACGTTGAACTGAAACGTCTAGCGCAAGCATTTCATCTGTTACTGGATAATCTAGGTAGAGCCAGCCCTAGGGCACTGGTCTTCGGAGGAGTTGGTGTAGGCAAAACTGTTTTAGCGAAATTTTTTGGCGAGAACCTCATCAAGGTTGCAAAAAGCCGAGAGGTCAATTTGGTCTATGTTTACTTGAATTGTCGGACAGTTGAGAGTAAATGGTCATTAGTATTGAATTTGGCTATGAAGGTGAATCCACATGAACTTGCGGTGAGAGGATACGGTCCAAGCCAGATGCTTCGAGGAATATGCAACTATTTGAACGATAACGACCTCTACTTGTTGCTGACGTTGGATGAAGTTGACTTCTTCATAAAGAGAACTGGCGAGAACATGATCTATGACTTCACAAGGTTAGGTGAAGAGCTTACTACTTTTCCAAAGAGAATAGGTGTGATCTTCATTGCGAGGGATCATGCAATATATGAGCTCCCTCAGCTCGATCCTAGCACAGTGAGCATTCTTTTCGGTGCAAATACAATCGAGCTTCCACCTTATCAGGCCTTAGAGTTAAGGGATATCTTGCTTCAAAGAATGATTGAAGCTTTCAAACCATACACAGTATCAGAGGAAGTCGTCGATTTCATAGCCGATATCGCCGGAGAGCAGGGTGATGCTAGATATGCGATTGAAATACTGGCTTTTGCCGGGAGATATGCCGACCTTGAAGATAGTCGGAGAGTAACTCCAGAACACGTTAGAAAGGCGAGAATGAAGATATATCCACGAATCAGACAGGATTATCTGGCGCCTCTCTCGATTCAAGAGAAAGTTATACTTCTTGCTGTGGCACGGGGGGTGAAACCTGATGAGGCGTATATAGACTTCAAAGATGTCAGAAAGGCGTATCAGATATGCTGCGAAGAATATGCTCTCACAAAGATTGGCCTTGTCCAGTTACAAGGTGTATTAGCAGAGCTTTCCAAAACCGGGCTTGTTAACCTGAAGACTGCCCATGGTAGATTTCTGGTAGGCCTTCCAGAGATCCCGATTGAGATCCTCAGAAGAGAATTGGAGAACACACTCAACAATGAAAGAAACAAATATCGTCAAAGTAAGAAACGACCGATATGCTCTTGAAATGGAGGAACTCTTAGGATCGAAAGCAAGGTTCAGGATTCTAAGATTATTCGCTAAATATCCTAACTATGCCTTCACCCAATACAAGATATGCCGAGTAACAGGGCTGAAGCGACAGGCTGTATCAAAACACGTGAGAAAACTACTCGAACGGGGCCTGATCACTTCGAGAGGAGACTTCGTACTAAGATACCATTTCAATATCACTAATCGTCAAGCGAATGTAATTCGTGAATGCCTCACGAAAATGGCGCTTACATAGCGCACGCCCGAGCGTTCTCGCTTCCGAAGCACTCCGGGCTAGTTCCTCAGATACTTTTTAGTGTCGGCTCGGATCTACACACAACCAGGTGCCAATGACGACGATCATACGTTGATGATAAACCAAGAATGAGCTCAATCCTGGGGTAGCGGAGGCACCTACTGACCCAATCCGTTGACCCAAAGCTACCCTGAAGAAATGGACTCCATCGCCTTGACTTACGTACTAGCATAAGGTCTTGCAACTGTTTTTCGTACCTTGTTCGACGCACGATAGAATGAGCTCGTAGACTGCCGCCTGCATCCACGGCCGTCAAGCCTCGGTCATGCAGTCTTTTGCTTCATGATATCGTCGAACTGCTCTTTGGTTATAGATCTCAACTCAAGCAGTGTCTTAGCGATTTCGGTGATCTTGAGAAAAGCGTGCAGGTTGACTCCCGCCGACTTTAGTGCATTTGGCCCCCCTTCCTCTCGGTCGATCAAAACTATTACATGGTCAACGACGCCACCCTCGCATCTTACGGCGTCGATCGCTTCAAGCGTGCTCTTTCCCGTGGTGATCAGATCATCGACAACGAGGACCTTTTCGCCTGACGACAACAATCCTTCGACTCTTCTCTCTCTACCATGGGTTTTGACGTCCCTTCTCACATATAGGAAAGGTTTTCTCATTTTGAAAGCCAGAACTGCGCCATACGGGATCCCAGCTGTCGGGAGGCCTACAATCCTATCGAAACTGTCAGCTCCTACGTCGTTCCTCGCCATTGTCTCATAGACACTTGTCACGGTGTCAAAGGTTTCAGGAAAGCTTGGGAGAATTCTCAAGTCTATGTAGTACGGACTCATTTTTCCACTTGCGAGCGTGAATGCTCCGAATCTCAAGGCGCCTGTCTTGACGAGGATCCGACAAATGTCTTCGCGGAGCTTCTTGTTAATCATCATCAGCGCCCATCCCTTTCCATTGGGTAGACGAAGGTTTCTCCTCTTTTGATGACATGTGACTTAATCTTCGCAGAGTTCTTTGCCAGGATCGCTGCAAATTCTTTTTGCTCTTCACCGTGGTATGGAATGGCCAGCTTTGGTTTCACCAGGGTGGCTATTTCGGCACCTGTTCTGGATGTTGCTTTCGGAGCAATACCCACAGTACAGAGACACACGTCCACATCGTACTTCTTCCCTATGTCCGCCATCTCCTTGAACGGTAGGCTGTCGCTTGTGTGATACAATGTGACTCCGTCTTCGCTTGTGAGCAGATAAGCTAGAGGTGCCTCTGCAGGGTGAGAGCTCTTCTCAACGATTACCGACGCATCTTTCACCTGGAACTCATCTTTGACGTTTGCACCTATGAGCTTGTTCTTCGGTATCGCTGCACTCAACCTATCGCAAGACGCCTTGTCACATATCACTTGGCAGCTGCTCTTCGATTGAATATCGATAACTGTTCCTTCATCAAGATGATCGTAATGCTCGTGCGTTATCAGAATCGCATCGATCTCCGAGAGGGCTAATTCATCCACCTCAACCGGGTCGACCACCATGGCAACATGCGGAGATCTCATCACAATTCCAGAATACTTGTTAAACCAGGTGAGGGCTATTTGCCCTCTGTCTAGAAGGGTCTTTTCAACCGCCATGCGCACACCCAATGATAGGGGTTTCCGAGATTCTCTTTAACGTTTTTGGTGCGGCCAAAGAATCACGGTTGCCCCTCTTCGATCGCTTTAAATCATCTCTAAACCCCGAGAAGATTAGCTGAACGTCATGGTGGAGGTCTGGCTTCCGTATGGAAGGACGGAAGTGTCGATGCGAGTTCCGGACGAGAATTTTCAAAGGACAGTTGAGCCCAAAGACGGGAATCCGGTAGAGGACCCCGCGCTTGAGGTAGAACTGGCCCTTCAAAATCCAGTTGGGTCGAAACCGGTGTCTTCGATGGTTGGGCCAGATGACAAGGTCGTGCTCGTCGTGGATGACGCGACAAGGCCCAGACCGGCACATCCCATTATTCCTCAGGTAGTCGAGGAATTGATTCATTCGGGTGTCAGATCTGAGAACATCGCTTTGCTCATCGGACTAGGTTTGCATAAGGCTCCATCTGGCGAAGAAATAGAACAAATCACAGGAACTGCTTCTGCGACCGGACTGAAAATATCGAGCCATGACTGCAAATCTAATCTGACACACGTAGGTGACACAACTCACGGCACAAACGTTTTCCTTAGCAAAACGTTCGTTGAGGCTGACGTAAAAATCCTTACCGGAGACATTGAACTGCACCACTTTGCCGGATATGGCGGAGGACGCAAAAGCGTGCTACCTGGCATATCTGCTGAGGAAACGATCCTACAAAACCACGCGCTATCTCTGCATCCCAAGGCACGCGCTGGAGTTTTGGAAGGAAATCCTGTAAACGAGGACATGATGGAAGCCGCGGAAATGGCGAAGGTAGATTTCATAGTCAACGTTGTTCTTAACCAGAAGAAAGATATTGTGAAGACGTTCTCCGGGGATCTTCGTCAAGCATTTCTCAAAGGAACTCAGACTATTGACAAATTGTGCAAGATCAGATGTGAGTCGAAAGCTGATATCGTCGTCGTGAGTCCGGGAGGAAACCCGAGAGACCTCAATCTCTCTCAAGCACTTAAGGCGGTTTATCAAACTCTAGACATCGTGAAAGAGGGCGGAGCAATGGTTCTTGTTGCCGAATGTCCAGAGGGAGAAGGAAGCCAAGCTTTCGGTGAATGGATGATGAGATCAGAAGGATCGCGACAAATAGAACATGCGATCAAGAAGCGATTCTCGATAGGCGCGCACGACGCATATTACCTTACTAAGGCTCTTGAAAAAGCCAAAATCTACCTCGTCTCAACCATCCCAGACCACTACGTCTCAAGCATATTCAAAATGAGGCCCTCTAGGACCGCAAATGCTGCAATACAGACCGCCCTAAGAAGTGTTGGAAAAGACTCCAAGGTCACAGTCATACCGTATGGAGCTTTCACGCTTCCCATCGTTCAAGAATACTCAACAGCAGAACCAACACACAGCTGAGTCCAGACCTAGATGGATGCATGTGAATGACCAAATCAACCTACTCGAGACCCCCGCAATGTCGCTCTAGAGATCGGAAGAGAAGTAAATGGTGAACGAATGTCACACGTCCGCTCCGGACAACCCGAATACGCTTAGGCCGTCTCTGTTTGGTACAATTCTCATTAGGTTTGAGATGGTGAGTTCGACAAATGATGTTGCTTTAAGACTGGCCGGGCGAGGCCTACCTGAGGGAGCCGTAGTCCTGGCTAAGACACAAAGGCGTGGAAGGGGCAGACATGGCAGAGAATGGTTTTCTCCCACAGGAGGGATGTTCTTCTCGATTGTTCTAAGACCGAAGGCCCTAATCTCGCTTCTCCCCATTGCTGCGGGTGTCTCTACAGCACGAGCTATTCGCCGTCTTTTCCATCTTGAAGCCACCTTGAAGTGGCCAAACGATGTGACTGTGAAGGGACGAAAAATCGCAGGAATACTCGCAGAATCATCAACAGCAACTGGGCCCAGCTATGCAGTCGTAGGCTTCGGAGTCAATGCCAACAATATGTGCGCATCCATGCCACCTAATCTGAGAGAGCATGTCACCTCCATCTTGGACCATGTGAAATCAAAGGTCGACATTGAGTGGCTGATGAAAGAGATTCTTGACGAGTTTGCCGCGATTTACTCCCAAGTCCGTATTGGCAACCATGTGAGTGTGGTCAGAGAATGGAAGAAGCTTACCAACATGTTGGGACAACGAATCATTGTCCATGACGGAGAGAATCTCTTTGAGGCTATCGCTCTTGACTTGGATCTTGAGGGTGCGCTCCTTGTTCAAACAGAGAATGGTGCGGTACGAAGACTTCTCTCCGGCGACGTTTCGCTACACAGAGCGAAGTAGGTAGAATGTTCTCTTAGTAGGTCTTATTTTCAGCGATAAACTATGTTTGTAACCTGGGATTCGTGTTGAAGAAAAGTGAAGATCCTCGTCAATTAGGACAAACGAAGCAGGAAAGGCAACTCAGAGGGGATTCTGAGAGGATTGAAGAGCACTATGGAAAAAGCAAGATGACTGCGAAGGAGAGACTTGAACGTCTGTTGGATCCAGAGTCCTTCGTTGAGCTAGAGCCCCTCGCGGTTCACCAATGCACAGATTTTGGCATGGACACG
The DNA here is from genome assembly GCA_022865705.1 of Candidatus Bathyarchaeota archaeon. Classification (GTDB taxonomy): domain Archaea; phylum Thermoproteota; class Bathyarchaeia; order 40CM-2-53-6; family JALHTG01; genus JALHTG01. The sequence continues at coordinate 43,871 of JALHTG010000053.1, forward strand.
AGAAAGATTCCTGGAGATGGAGTTGTGGTAGGCTATGGCACGATTGAGTCTCGATTAGTGTACGTGTTTGCACATGACTTCACTGCTTTTGGAGGCTCCGTCGGCGAGATATTCGCCAAGAAGGTTTGTAGGGTCATTGACATGGCGATAAAGTCAGGAACTCCGATCATAGGCTTGATTGACTCAGCAGGAGTAAGAGTACAAGAAGGTCTTTCGAGCCTAGCTGGTTGTGGAGAGATTTCTTTCAGAAGCATGGCGGCCTCAGGAGTGGTTCCTCAAATCCTAGCTGTAATGGGGCCATGTGCTGGAGGGGTTGCTCATTCTGCTGCGATTGCGGATTTTTTGCTAATGGTAGAAGGAAATAGCTGCTTGTTCGCTACGAGTCCGGGTGTGATAAGGTCAACTATGGGACAGGATATCTCAGCTGAGACCCTGGGCGGAGCACTTGTTCACAGCCAGTCTAGTGGCGTGGCACATCTTCTGGTTAAGGATGATGCAGAATGCCTTCGCCAGGTAAGAAAGCTGCTGAGTTACATTCCATCCAATAATCTCGAAGAACCACCTCGATCTCGGCTGAACGATGGCCCCGACCGCACAGATGCGATGCTTGATAACGTCATTCCAGAAAATCAGAACCAACACTACGACATGAAGCAGGTTATCTTCTCTGTCGTGGATGATCACGACTTCTTTGAGATCCATTCATTGTGGGCACAAAACATAGTTGTGGGCCTGGCCAGATTGTACGGTGGCACAGTCGGGATAGTTGGAAACCAACCTGAAGTCCTGGAGGGCATGATTGACATTTACGCATCAGCAAAAGCTGCTAGATTCATCAGATTCTGCGACGCCTTCAATATCCCTCTCGTGACATTCGTTGATACACCAGGATTCCTTCCAGACAAGAACCAAGAGCACGAGGGAATAGTCCGGCACGCATCAAAGCTTCTCTATGCATACAGTGAAGCCACAGTACCAAAGATAACGCTGATAACGAGAAAGGCTTACGGCATGGCGTACGTTGTCATGTGCAGTAAGCATGTTCGAAGCGACATCAACTACGCATGGCCAACGGCTGAGATAGCGGTAATGGGTCCAGAGGGAGCTGTCGAGACTATATTCGGTAGGGAGTTGGCTGAAGCCGAGAATCGAGAAAGCAGGAAGAGCGAGCTGACAGTGGAATACAAGAAGAGATTCTGCAATCCAACCATCGCTGCAGAGAAAGGCTACATTGATGATGTAATCATTCCTCATGAAACAAGGCCGAAGATCATACGTGCTCTACAAGCCTTGTCCAGTAAACGCGAAGGAAGACCTCCAAAGAAGCATGGAAACATCCCGCTGTGAAAGAAATCGAGGATCGGTCTTTGGCAAGAGTCAGGATAACCGATACTACTTTCAGGGATGCCCATCAGTCCCTTGCAGCCACCAAGATGCGCACAGAACACATGATGCCCATCGCTGAGAAAATGGACTCTGTTGGCTTCTTCTCAATGGAGGTATGGGGCGGTGCAACATTCGACGTATCCATCAGGTACCTTGGAGAAGACCCATGGGAGAGAGTCCGACAACTCAAGAAGAAGATACGTAGAACTCCACTGCAGATGCTGCTCAGAGGCCAGAACCTTGTAGGCTACAGAAACTATGCTGACGACGTTGTGGTCAAGTTCGTTGAGACCGCTGCGGATGTCGGGATCGACATTTTCAGAGTCTTCGATGCACTAAACGATACGCGAAACATGGAGACTGCGATCAGAGCTGCACAGACAATCGGTAAACACGTCCAAGGAACCGTATGCTACACCGTAAGCCCAGTTCACACTTTGAGAAGCTACATTCGAGTAGCTAAGGAGCTGGCACACCTTGGCTGTGATTCAATATGCCTCAAGGACATGTCCGGAATACTTGCTCCTGCAGACGCTTTCAAGATAGTAAACGCATTGAAAAAACAGGTTCGCCTTCCAGTCGATGTTCATAGCCATTGCACAAGCGGGATGGCGCCTCTCGCATATTTCAGCGCATGCGAGGCGGGAGTCGACATTCTCGACACAGCCTTCTCCCCATTTGCCGGAGGAACATCGCAACCCGCAGTCGAGAGTATTGTCGGCGCTCTCAAGGGTTCTAGATATGATACAGGTTTGGATCTCGGATTGCTCGTGGACATTTCAAAGTACTTCCGAGACCTTAGGGAACGTAACCGAGGATATTTCAACGTGGATCCCAGATCAGAGACTGTGGACTCTGGCGTTCTGATTCATCAGATTCCGGGAGGAATGATTTCTAACCTCATTGCACAGCTGAAAGAGCAGAATGCACTGGATAAGTTTGACGATGTGCTCAAGGAAACACCTCGAGTTAGAAAGGATCTTGGCTACCCACCACTTGTAACACCGACCAGCCAGATAGTGGGAACACAAGCAGTGATGAACGTTCTGTCAGGCGAACGATACAAAACTGTTCTAGAAGAGGTCAAGGACTACATCAGAGGGCTCTACGGACGACATCCCGCAAGAATGAACACTAGACTTCGTAAGAAGATCCTTGGAAACGAGAGAGTCATAACCTATAGGCCGGCAGACGCAATCCCACCTGAGCTCGAGAAGACCCGACAGGAAGCAGACACGCTCATTCGTACAGATGAAGACCTTCTCACTTATGCTCTTTTTCCTCAAGTTGGGGCAGATTTCCTAAGAAGAAGAGGATGTGTTGGAAGAGAAATCTGCCTTGACAGTGCGGTCGCTATCGCTGTCGCTTTGGCGAAGCAGTGTTCCACAAAGGAAGAGCACCACTTATTCGCGCACGCAAATCGAGGCCACTTCGGCTCACCTTGGAGATCTGCAGGAATAGTGGACCTGCACAAATCGAGATCAATTTGGCAGGGATTCTATGTTGACAGAATATGAGATTCGGGTAGGTGAGAAGACCCACAAGGTAGTGATCAAAAGGCAGCAAGAGAACTACTTCTTGATTTCCATTAACGGACTTGATTTGCACGTGAACTGCGATGGTATTCCTTCGTTTGACAAGGCCCTATCAATAGAAGTGGACTCGACGAAGTACGACATAGAACTAGGTACCCTTTCTCAAGGGGAAGAAGTAGACGTGATTGCAGCAGGTCATCACTTCAAGGCAAGCATTGTAGATTCTCGTGGACCGACACGCGTTTCTCCTGGAGTCGTGCAGGTGAGAAAGACAGAGGTGCCAACGAAGGCAGTAGTTGTGTATGCTCCTATGTCGGGGCGCGTAGCGTCAGTCATGGTTCGAGTGGGACAGAATGTACATGCCGGTGAGGCCCTGCTGATGCTAGAGGCTATGAAGATGGAGAACGAGATTGCAGCACCTCGTGACGGAAAGGTGCAAAGCATTCATGTGGTAGATGGCGACGGCGTGAAGAAGAACGACCCACTTCTGACGTTAGTCTAAGAGAGTGGTAGCTTGTTCTACTATGCATGAAGCTACTGGCGATCATCACACGTCAGAGTCTTCAGAGGGACTATTTGTCGAAGGCTTCTGTCAAACGCTTCTTGTTTCTCAAGGTTGCGACCGACCTACGAAGAGACTACAGCCTAACGAAGAGAATGGTGATCATGAAAATCACGGCGACATACATTACCTTCCTAGAAGCCGAAAGAGGTGACCAGTCGTCAAGAGGGATCACCCCTGAAGACCCTCTTCCGCTCAAGAACATCATTATCGATAGCAATAGCGCAAACACCCAGAAACCAGAGAATACCATCGCAGCCAATCCGATGTAGCTTGCAATCTTGTGGCCCTTCGATCCGAGAAGCGCGCGAGCCATATGGCCTCCGTCCAACTGCCAAATGGGAAGCAGGTTCAGATAGCTGATGAGACTGCCTATCCAAGCTGCGAATTCAATCTGTGTGAAGAAGAGCACGAAGCCCCTAGGGTATGGCCTCACTACCGGGATAAGCAAGTCGAAAAAAAGAGGATACTCCGGCCATGATGCTGGCTGTGCCAGTCCAAGCTTATTCCAAAGAATAGCATCTGCTATCGGCACGAGATACGCTGTTTGAATGCTTAGAATAGTCACAATTATGAGCGAAACGAATGCTACCATCGGGCCGCTCAATCCCAAATCGAACAGAGCGTCCCTGTTCCGAGGAGGGCTTCTCAAAGATATAACAGCACCAAAGGTACCAGTAGGTGGGACACCTGGGATGAAGTAAGGCATCGTCGAATCCATTCTATGGACTTCACAAGCAATCTTGTGACCTACTTCATGTAGCCCAACTATTGCGAATAGCGACAGTACGAATAGGCTCACTGGAAGATACGGCTCAGTGCCGGGCATCAATACCTCTCGCTGCAGTACAGATCCTTCCCAAAGTACGAACCCTGTAGCAAAAACTGTGCCAATCGTTCCTGCCAGTAGTACGACATTGATCAGCGGACGCGTGGGTTTGAGCTTAGGTTTGGGGAAGACCCTGATCAGAAGGCCCCCGTCTTCGAACCGAAGAGTTGGGACAAGGCCCTTACCGGACATCTCATCGACCAGGCTACGAAATTTCAGCTTAGCAGGCTCCGGACGTACTACAAAGGTTGGAATATCCTGCGGATCAAGATACGCATCGACAACAGCAAACCTCGATGAAATGGATGCTTTCGCCTCGGAAAAGGAGGCTGATACTTCTGGTTCTTCGGAGGCCGAGCTTGGCAATGGCACCGCCTTAGCTCGATCACGTATTAAAGATCATCATATAAGCCCACCGTAAAGATCCGTGAAGCTTCTAGTACCGCTAGATGACAACCGGACAAGGTCTTATATCTCGACCACGTCAGGAGATTTCGATCAGACTTTGGAGATGACGCCAACCTTCACGATTCGTGGATTCGAGCAGAACGACTTAGACGGCGTCATGGAAATCAACAGAACCTGTTTGCCAGAGAACTATTCTGCGTCTTTCTTCTTAGATGTTCATGCCAAGTTTCCCGAAGGGTTCCTCGTAGCTGTTAATGACAACACTGTGGTCGGCTATATCATGTGCAGGTTGGAACGCGGCTTCTCCGAAACTAGCAAATTTCGATTCGTGAAGAAGGGACATATGATCTCCGTAGCCGTCCTTCCAGAACACAGAAGAAAAGGAATAGCTAGCGAGTTAGTCAAACAAGCTGGGAGGAGCCTAGTCGAGAAAGAAGCAGAGGAATACTACCTAGAAGTCAGAGTCTCAAACAAGTCAGCTCAGGACCTATATGATAGACTCGGATTCAAGCAGGCAAGGACGATATCGTTCTACTACCATAACGGTGAAGACGCAATCGTCATGAATAAGTCGCTAATGTGAATACCATCGTGTCGACGGATCCGTGACGAGATGAGCTGCGAGTCATCTGCCACCAGATATGACCAATGCAAAGAGCAGCACGTCTATTCCTTGGTTGATTGATCGCATTTGCGATCTGGATTCAAAGGAGACATGGCTGCTCAAAAGCAGCTTGTGGAACAGGTCTCAGGAGATTCCCATGTTCTCGATTAGTTCAGAGATGGTGCAGAATTCGTGGTTTTTGAGAAGATGTTTGAATGCGCGCAAACACGAGAGATCGTACGGAAGCATCCACAACCGTGACAAGACTGCATTCGAAAGCGACCTGATTCGTCTTCTGCACAGCTGCCAGGGATGAAGACAGAGTATGGACGGAACGCCCCTCTGATTGCATTTCTTGATAAAGTAGCTCACAATGCTTGGACTTACCAGAGAGAAAAGAGATACCGAGTATCCTGACCCGAATGGAATCTCAAGGTTTCCAAGAAGCCTTGCTGAGAATGGGTTTGGAAAGGTAGATCCCTGTCTTGGCCGCAGGCGATACGTTGAGATGGGGATCTCTATTATGCCCGCCATCTTTGTGTGCTCGCAGAGTGATCCGTAACTGGAGCTATCATAAACAAATCCATGTCTCGCCAATTCACGTAGACACTCAACGGTCATTGATGCTCTCGGGGCCCTGAATCCTACTGGCTTGAAACCCGCTATGAACCTTTCAGATTCCTGAAGGTCCTTCACTAGAGACGAGATGCCGTCAATTGGAACGTGCGTATGAGAGTGGTATGCAACCTCGTGTCCGAGTTCTTTGATCTCTTGTATGAGCTCAGGGTACCAATCATGTACCTCTCCAACGATGAAAAAAGTGATGGTATGGCCATGTTCTCTTAGCATTCTCAGGATGCTCTTTGTTGACAAGAAGACATTTCCTCCGTCCAGAAGCTTTCTATTCTCCTCAGTTTCTACAGCTCTTCTTCCAGTCTCTGACAAGTGCCTGATCTCAGTCATGTATCTGTGCGAGATTGATTCCAAGTCGATAGTGAGGGCGTTTCTCAACTGAATCAGTGGAGAAGGATTGCGTGTCTTCAACTTAAGAGTTTAAAGAAAGACTGCGCTATTCTTATGGAGTACGGAAAAGAGCACACGAATCGGCAGAGGCATTGTTCGACGTGGCACGCAACGCGAAGTACTATGCTTATGCACATCAAATCCGTGATGATCTAGACATGAAGCAAACCCCTTAGTCAAATTCTCGTGCAAAGAGTTAAAGCCAAAGAACAGGATTTGACCAACTGAATAAACATCCACATGTTGCTGATTGCACTAGAACGGTTGCTGTGAGAACGTCTGGCTGATGGCTAGATGAGAGGTAACGTGAAGATGTCTGGCACGTCCTGGGAGAGGCTCGTATTGGCTAAGTGGCCAAGGGTGTCGGTAGTTCTTCCGACAATGAACGAAGAGAGGAACGTTCAAAGGCTTTGCAGAAAGTTGTCCGACCTAAAGCAGAACTACGCACATCTGACCGAAGCGATATTCGTTCTCAACAACACAACGGATGGCACTGCCGAAGTTCTGAGGAGCGTTTTGGGACAGTCCGGGAACGATTTTCTTAGAGTCGCGCATTCAAAAGGTGCCAGAGGGAGCGCCATCAGGAAGGGCGTTGAGATGGAGCAAGGCAATGTAGTTGTAGTTATGGATTCCGATGGCCAATACGACCCGCAGCAGATACCTGAGCTCGTGCGACCAATACTCGACTCGGGGTACTTTATTTCCATAGGGAGAAACCACGGATGGGCAAATGTTTCGCGTCGAATCATCTCTGAAATCTTCAAGAAGCTAACCAAGATTCTACTGGGAGTAGAATATGTCCAAACCGGGTTCAAAGCTGGCATGAGGGAAGTCCTTCTTGACACGATTCCGAAGGATGTTTCAGGCCTCGACATAGACGTACGATGGATGAACAATGTTGTAGTAAGAGGGTATGGCGAGAGGCTGTTCGACGATGTGGAAATCAGACTTCATCCGAGGTTGCACGGAAAAACCGCATTCAATCCGCTCAGACTATCACTCGGGCTTCTATACACGACGGTGAGTCTCGCTCTTGAACGCAAGACTGGAAGAGAGTTACCCTTCCCAAGAAAACTGAAGGAGATCACACTGCAACCTACACGGCATGCCCTTGTACAGAACATATAGTTCTCTCATCATCTCCTGCACCCATAATCTCCCTTGATTTCCGTTCTTCCGAGAGCTCCTTGCAATGCTTCTTGCAAGTGTTCATAGTCACATCGAGGAGTCCATTAAATTCTCATGACATGAGATTTGGCAAGCTAAGTCTGTCGTTCCAAGGCCTTCTCAAACGGGCCTTGCCCTGATAACATACATAAAGGAGGTTGGTTTTTCAACCGCTTCAATCATGAAGCCTGCTTGTTTAAGCAAATGTGCAATGCGAGGGAGCGAAAATAGGTTTATTCTTAAGCCATGAGACATGTGATAGAGCCAATACGCAAAACCCATAACTGAGACGCTGAGAGCAGAGAGCACCATGCATCCTTCTCTCCTGAGATGATGCCTCAGGTTTTCTAATGCTCTTGATGGTTGCCTGCAGAACTCCAGAGGTCCTGCACACAGGATCTTGTCAAACTTCTTTTCCAAATCAAGTGATTCCACATTGTGTACCTCAGCCTTTATTCCAGCACTCCTGACAACCCCAACCATCTCTGGGGAAATGTCCACACAGAACACTTCAGCGCCGGTGTTCCTGATCAGATTCGCGTAGAAGCCCGAGCCACAACCAACATCGAGTACGCTTTGCCCTCTTCTGGGAGAGAGAAGACGCATCAGGCAGTCTCTTTCATTTCGTTTCAATGCAGCACCAGTCCCTGATGAGATCATCCTTGAGTACTTCTTGGCGACTTTGTCGTAGTATTCTCTTTCGCGCGTAGTCAACACCTCTCTGTCATTCGCTTACAGAAATCGTCTACATCTCCATTGATGAGAATACGTCAAGACAGTCGAGCAGTCTGAACGACAAAAAGACTGACTCTGTGATCTTCAATCTCGGCTCGTGGGTCTAGGTAGAACTCGGCGATCTTCCTTGCTTCGAGTTGCATCACCAAGTGATGACTAATGAGATACTCATACGCGGTGCTGGTGACTAACGTTATTCGATCAGTGTCCCGAGCCAACTTGAGCTCTAGGAGAGTCTCTGTAGCTTGCTTTCTACAATGATAGTGTCGAAAACCCGGGGCATAGATGTCAAAGGCCGAACACTCGTGAAATACAAGAACTGTCGTCTTCTTTGAGTCATAGTTCTCTTTGACGTATTTCACAAGCTGCGTGATTGGAGAAGGTTCCGTGTGAAGCTTTGCGGCCAGTGGCATCGAGTGAGCCACCAAGGTCCCAATGATTAGAAGTACTAGAGCAAGTCTAGCTATCTGGCTACACCTGACCGTGAATCTAGGCCAGCGCCTGTGAACAGCTAGATTCGCAATCGAGGATATGGCGAGCAGTGTCAGCGCAGGGTAAATTGGAAGGTAGTATCGATGGTGGATGGGAGAGCCGAGTAGGTAAACAAACGCGAAGTGGGGTATGATCCAAAGCAAGGCGAAGATTTTCTCGATGCTCCGCCTGAAGTTGAGAATGAGGCACAGTAGAGCGGCGGTCAGAAGTACATCATGAAATATGTAAAAGGCGGGAACGTTGTTTGACGCAAATGGGAATTTGAGACCAGACATTTCAGGCAGCATTCCACCCAAAGCAAACGTGAAAACGGCAGCAGCAGAGAAGACTAACCTCTCAAAAGAGCTCAGCCCAAGGGGGCGTGCGAATGCGAAATCTGTGTTTGCTGTTCCGATGTATACGTCCCTTGTGGCAGCCAAGAATCTGTCCCAGCCGGTCACCCAGATCACAGGCGCAAGCCACGCCAGAACCATTGTGACAAAGACAACGATCGAAAAAAAGAATGCTCCAAGACTCTTCCTTCTTAGTGTCCCATATAACCAGAGCGGGATGAATGCAATGTGAGTAGGTCTCACGCCGACAGAAATCGCATAGATCATCCATGAGAGCAAGGTCGCAGCGTTATTTCCTTTCATCCCGAAATAGAGCATGGTGACACCTAGAGTCACCAGAAAAGTAGAGAGAATGTCAGTTGTTGCCTTCTCACTTGCCAGCCAAAAACCTGGAACAACCATCAAGACAACACACGTCAAAATGGCGATCATTCTATTGTACATAGCCCGAGCCAAGAAGTACAGTGGAACCAGCGTTAGAGCTCCACTTGCGACACTGATCCACGCAAGGCCAGCAAGTTGATCGCCTATTAGTGAGAAAAGGACTCGCCCCAGAAACACATAGATTGGGTAGCCCGGCGGATGAGGGCTCTCCATAACCAAGTCAACTTTGACGAGAGCCTTCGCGAAGTTGAATGAGTCTCCTTCATTGAACGAGCATGAGATGAAGGTGGAGTATAGCACAAGTGCAGCTGCAAACACAGCTATCACGTCGCATGCATAGCCATTGTCTCTTAGGCACTTGCGAAGCGCGCCGAGGAGTGACGGAATGCATCGTGCGTGGGGCTGTCTTCTCACAGGGGCTTCCTCAATCACTGGGAACATCACTGCCCTCGTCATAATGGTTTTTGCTGTGAACAGGAGACAGAAAACGGTACGTTTGCGCGCACATTAGATCAAAATCGAGAATGAGCACCAATTCTGACAAGACGTAGGCAGATCAATCCCAGTACTAGTGTCGGAATATAGAAGATGCACAGTTCGAATTCAACCACAAACAACGGCGTATGCAGGAGCCTAGGGTAGACAATTGCAGCTGAAACTAATGTCATCATGATAAACGCCGTGGCCCAATACTTGAGTTCCCTCATATGCAGGCAGCCTTCTAGAAGCTCTCTCTTTCTGCACTACTTGCGCTTCTCCCCCTCCAACAGCACCTTGAGAGGAATGTTCTGGCTTTCTCCGTCAGGAAGGGTTCTCCTGATGCTTATGGGTAAGACTCCTTGCTCTAATTCCATGAGAGCGATGTCTATTGGTGACCTGGAGGATCGCGACACGTCTACGAGAACCGGGGCTCCCATTGATATCTGAAGAGCCCTTGCACCAATCACTCTCGCTCTCTCGAATCTAGTGAGCTTCTTTGGTCCGATTAACTGAACAGTCTTGATTTTCTTCGGACCCGTTTTGGCTTTTCTTTGGTGCCTCATAGAAGGGCCTCTATCAGTCTGGTCTTTCTCTTTCCGTATCGCATCGGAGGCATGCAGAGCATTTCCAGTCGAATCATCAACACATCAACCTGAGAACTGGGAACTACCGAAGATCCAGTGGCTAACCCTGCGTAATTCAATAAGAGTAACCTCTCGCGTAACAGAATTACCCAAGAAACATGGCAGACTCGATATAAGGTTTACTGCAAGACACAGAAACGAGACTGTCAGAAACTTGGGGCATCGACTGGTCGACGTTGGGTGGCCCAAATCACACCTCTATGACTGACATACCCAGCCTCTCTCCTACCCTCAGGAGAGTCTCATTCCAGTCGCCGTAGGCCATCACATGATGGTTTCCAGTAGACTGGAGAAGACGATCAACCTTCCCTGTGAGTTTGATCTTCGCCTGGGTTCTACATAGCGAGAACTTACCGATCTGGGATTCCACAAGTTCGCCTCTCGCAATGACCATCTGAAGTGGTTTGAACTGCATATTTGCGACCGTGACTGGCAAGCGTTTCAGAGGGACATCAAGGGATACTCCCTCTCCTGACTCGAAATGGCTTCTAAGCACTATGCTCCCCCCCGCTTCAGCAAGGGACATGGGAGCTGTACAATGTGCGAGAGTTACGGTGTTGAGATTTCGGTCGACCTGAACGAGGTTCCCAAGCCAGCTGGGCCCGACAACTTCTCTGAAGAGCATCATGAGAGCTGACGATCGAAGATCTCCTTCACACACGGAAACCTTTCCTTCATCGATGAGAAGAGCAAATCCGAGACACGCTGATGTGCCAGTCCTCTTTATGAGACGGAAGCAATCAAGAGAAACTCCATCGACTCTGTTCGCCTCAATCACCGATTTTAAAGCGAGATACATCTTTCCCGATTTGATTAGATCTTTTCTACTAGGCTCCATCACAGTTGCGTTGGAGAACTTCTCATCCATGACCTTCGAAGCATCTTCCTCAGTTTGTTTCTTGAAGTCTTCTATCACGTCCATGACCGAGATCTTCACTACACATATCCCGAAGAGCTCAGACAGAATCTTCAATTCATCTGCCTTATCCTCAAAGTATTCCTCATCGCCTATGAGTCCAATCTTCAGGTCTTTCATCGATTTAAGAAGGCGTGATGCTCTTGCCTGGCCCACAATACTCTCCGGGGCCTCGTCCAGGCTGTTGTACACGATCTCCCCTCTCCAAGCCTCTATTCCTTTCAACTTCTCCCTAGCGCTCAGAGCCGAGGATAGACTGTTCATTTCATCATATGCCCAGATGAAATACGGATTGCCTGCAACTATTCTGGAGGCTAGTTCTGAGGTTCCGCCACTCGCTAGAAACACCACCACAGCGTCATACTCATTCGTGGGAACCTTGGGGACGTCATCGGCCTTCAGTGCAGGGGACTTTCTGCCGAATACCTTTACCCCTGATCTCGCAAGCAACTCTCTGGCAAGGTTGACAGGTTCAACGGACCTGTCCATGTGCATCTTCGTTGCAAGAGGAATTATGAGTACTGTCGGTTGATCCATAGCTCTCGCGTCCACCCGAGACGGCAATCACCTCTGAGTCTGTTTTCTTAAAGTTATGGGGAACTTCCATTGTGTTTGGGCACGTGTCTGACTCACATTCAACGCACAAAGGTGACATATGCTCTACCAACGGAGATGTACCGAGGATGGGTGCAAGAGATTCCCTTTTAGCCTTATGTGGGAAACCTATTTCGAAGCTCTAGCCCTTAATGGAGGGGTGGCGCTCTGCAGACACGGCTTGTCAATTCTTTGCTATTCTCACACGCAACGGACGAGGAAACATTTGAACAACACACTGTGATGATCATCAGCAAACCGGATCTTCGTGAAAAGCTCACGCGAACGCCAATGAGTCAATGCAAAGTCTTTTAGAGACAGTCGGCTGATTTCCTGAACAATCAAGATGACGGGAAATTGAGAGAGCTCATCAGAATAAATCAACCGCTAATTGGCAAAGAGGAGATCGAGGCTGCCGTCGCGGTTTTGAAAAGCGGGACTCTTACGAACAAGAGTGGCGCGGGTCCAAAGGTCTTGGAGTTTGAGCGGGAGTTTGCAAGATTTGTTGGAGTAAAGCATGCCATTGCGGTTAATACAGGGACAGCTGCGCTACACTGTGCCTTGCTTGCTGCAGGCGTTAGAAACAGTGACGACGTTCTCACCCCCTCTTTCACCTTTGCTGGCACTGGAAGTCCAATTCTGCTATGTGGGGCGAAGCCGATATTCGCAGACGTACGGAGTGAGACCTATTGCATGTCGCCTGAGGATGTTGAGAACTCCATTAGTAGAAGAACCAAAGCGATGATACCTGTTCACCTCTATGGTCTTCCCTGCGACATGGATCCTATCATGAAGATTGCTCGTGAGAAAGGAGCAACTGTTATTGAGGATGCAGCTCAGGCACATGCAGCTGAGTACAGACAGAGGAAAGCTGGAGCATTAGGAGACATAGCCTGTTTCAGTTTCTATTCTGGGAACAACATGACTACTGGTGAGGGAGGCATGATCACAACAAATGATGATGATCTGGCACAAGCTGCAAAGATGATAAGAACTCACGGAGAAGAACGACCGTACTGGGTATCAAGAATAGGCAACAATTATCACATGACAGAATTTGCAGCGGCAATAGGTATTGCTCAGCTCAGAAAACTACCGGAGTTTGTGCAGAAACGGCGTGAGAACGCAAGAATCTTGACCGAACAATTGAGGGCTTCAGCGAAGCTGGCAATTCCAATCGAACCAGAAGGCACGAGACATGCCTGGTACCTATACACAGTTCGACTTATAGGAGCAAATGCAGGTAGAAGAAACAAAGTCGTCGAAAAAATACGCGACAAGAACATTGAGGCCGCAATCTACTATGAGACTCCTCTTCATCTTCTTCCATTGTACAAGGAGGTCTCTGGGGTCAGGAAAGGGTCTTTACCAGAAACAGAAAGAGCCGCAAGGCAAGTATTCTCTCTTCCGATACATGCAGGAATGACTTCTGAAGAAGTATCTTATGTCGGTGACACGGTCAAGAGAGTAGTTGGTTGAGTCTCTCTTGCAGAATCTCCTCTAAGGTTTGACTTGCCTTCTTGCCTATCTGAAAGCTCACTCATGTGACAGGCCCATTGAGTCTCATGCCTCTTCTGATATCCGTCGGAGTTGCCAAGAGCCCAGCATGATATTCGGTCCTTTCAATGGTTTGCTCAAGCTACACGATTTGGCGCGCGCTTTATCGGCGGAAGAACCGATTCAAGGTGATAATACTTGTCGAAAGCTTTCTTTGTTGATCCTATTGCGGAAGGTCTAGGGTCGACAAGTTCCTTTGCGTCGTACTTGCGAGCGGCAGCACACGCTGATGCAGGAGAAACGGCATAGTTCTGAGCACACAATGAGCCATAGAGGAGGATTCCTTATAGAAACCGCGATCAGAACCGCCTGTGAAACAAAGACCAAACCAAGAGTCACTGAGAGCAAAGACTCTCTTATGGTTAGTGCAGCTAGGCCAATACAAGCAAGAATAGCTAGCTCAGCGTCCAGTAGGCCAAGACGAAAAAGTGCAACCATGGCAAGAACAGCTGTCAGATACGCTACTACAACGAATAGCCGAAAGCAAAGAGATCTCTTTGTCTTCTCCGTCTCATTAGGGAGCTCGGATAAGAGGTACGGCAACAGAATGCATGATGAAAAGAGCAGCACTAAGCCAGCTGCAATCTCCCCGTGAAGGTACACCACCAGTGAAGAAAAGAACCCCAGAAACGCCATTGCAAAACGGAGCATGATTGCTGACTTAGCGACAGAAGCCGCAGTGGCAGAGATCAAAGAGAATAGTGCCAGTACCTCTGATATCAAGTCGCTATTCCTCACAGTCTGATTCTTGGCCAGATCAAAACGCTGTTCAAAGTAATTATAATCACCTTTTTAGTTCGCCTGACTTATGATACGCTCTGAGTGCACATGTCAGAAGAGCTGTCGCGGCATAAGGTGAAGTTTGCAATCGAACGAGTCGGCGAAGCAATAGGGGAACTTGTAACGTTTCAGGCGCCACGAACTGTGGAGGCTCTCCTGAGGGCAATGCCGATGGAAGGCAGAGTGGCTCTGTGGAAAGAGGAAGTGTACTTCGAAACAAACGTCAAAATGGGATCAGAGAAGAAAAAGGAGAAAGTTGAAAAAGGTGACATAGCCTACTGGCCACTAAGCTCGGCAGTTTGCGTCTTCTACGGAAACTCGCAACCCTACAGTCCAGTCAACGTAGTGGGTAGGATACTGGAAGGCTTGGATTTGTTTGGAAAGGTGAGGCCGGGTTCGAAAATAGTCCTTGGACATATCTAGGCTGCAACGGCTCGGTAGATCCTTATCCGAGCGTTGCCTCCGACCGATGTCAGGACCTTTCTCTTTTCCAACTCTTCAAGTAGGTCTTTGGCAGCTCCTATTCGTAGGTTGAACTGAGATGAAACCGCATACGGCGTTACTGCGCCCATTTTTGAAATCTCACCTATGAGCTTCTGGTCATCCGCTCGCTGCAATTCAACTGCCCTGATCCTCTTCTCTGGAGGTCCTGACTTTCCTTTCGTTTTCTTTGGTGAAGTCTCTTCTCCGTCCTGTTGAGACTGGGACTTCTCCATTTGAGCTAGATTTCTCTTCTTAGCGCCTCCGATTGTCGATACCTCCGCTAGGTACAACAACTTGAAGCCTACAATAAAACTGTTTCGTGAACTGTTTTCATGTGAACTATCCACCCACATGTGTCAGTGATAAAAAGAGTTCGAATTTGGAATTAGATGGACGTGTGGGTGTGTGATGGTTGATAGGGTTCTGAAGAGAAGGAGATGGATCGTTCGCAGGAAGTTAGATGA
>JALHTG010000054.1 GCA_022865705.1 Candidatus Bathyarchaeota archaeon
AGGGTCTGGTTCTTCCACAAGCAGAAAGAATTACCCGGGAAAAATGTGTTGAGAGCTTCAATCTCTTGGCTAGATCCACGTCCTCGGCTAGTCTGATGCGACAGACTGTCTCTTCTTTGCTGAGTTCGATTTCTTGGATCTCTTCAACGGATTTCACTATTCCTTCCGTCAACACATGCCCCACTGCCAGTTCTTTGAGGTTAGCAGGAGAACAGAAAATGGTCGAGTAGTGAGTGCGGTTCAAAAAAACGTGAAGGGGCCTCTCCTGTGCAACAATGTCGATCGTCTTCCTAGTCTGTGACGTAGACACGTCGATCCTTTTGATACAAACTTTCATCATTGTTGTCATGCCTCTATTTCCGAAAGGACAAAGCAAACAATTTCATCTGCAATATTGTGTTTTGTGACCGACTGCAAACCTTTCCACCCGGGTTGACTGTTCACTTCAACGACGACTGGCCCGTTAGGGCTCTCAAGAATATCTACTCCGGCAATCTTGCAATCGATCGATCTTGCCGACTTGACTGCAAGCTTCTCAAGTTCGTGGTCCAGATCGATCTTTTCAGGTCGAGCCCCCTGGCTGTAATTGGTTTTCCAGTTGCATCCAACACGTTTCATCGCTGCAACGACCCGACCGTCAACGACAAAGGCGCGGATATCCGAAAAGCCATGGGGCACAAATTCCTGAAGGTATATCACGCCGTGGTAGAATCTTATTGACCTGAAAGCCGTGTACGCGATTTCTTTGTCATTCACTCTGGTTGCTCCAATTCCTCGGGAGCCGAAAATGGGTTTCACAACTACGTCACTGCCGAGCTCTTTGAAAGCTGTCATTGCTTCCTCAACGTTCTCGGTCACTGCTGTGCGGGGCACGGGTACACCATTTTCTTCCAGAATTGCCAGAATATCATACTTGTCCACGCAATGCTCTATCGCTTCAGGCGGATTTATGACGTACAATCCTGAACGTTGAAGGCGATAGAGAATGTCCATTCTGAAAACAAGCTCTTCAAGTGACCCCCGCCCGATTGGCCGGATTATCAGTGCGTCTATTTGTTCTTTGATGCTGTATTGTCGTGTTCTTAGCGAGGGGCCGTACCCTACATGGGCCATTAATTGTGGGAAACTGAAGCATGAGCATGAAATGTTGCGTTTCTTCAGTGCTTCACGGAGTTGCGCAGAGCTATAGGAATTCCTGTTCTTGGTTGCGATGCCTATCCTCAAGAATGGAACCTTCCGACCAGTATGTCAGAGATGCTATTTGACTCAGTTCTTAAAGGTTCCGCGATGTGTGCAGATTCAGAAGGTGTGAACATATCGGACAAGTTGTTCCGCGTTTTCGATTCTTTCAGAGAGGTTCAAGTCCAAGTATGCCCCGAGTTCGTTGAAGTACGGCGGACCTTTACGAGAGAACAAAGTCAATACCCTCCAATCATGATTTGTTCTGAAGCCTTCTTGACAAGGTTCATGCCCTCTGAGGAGCACCTTGAGACGGAACCTGTCCAGAATCCTATCGGTTGTCTTCTTGCCGAATAGCTTACCAGCCCCGCGTGGAGAAGGGCTTGTTCCATCTATAGTTTCGTCCGGGTCGCTCCAGAGCATGTCTTCGAGCAAAGGTTGTTCCGGATGTTTCAGGTGAGCATACGCTAGATCATCCAGGGTTCGGAATTGCTCTGGCGGGCCTCCGTGAATCATCAAGTACCTCTCCTGAACTACTGAGGCATTGTAAAGGTGTTGGTGAAGTGTAAGCAGCTTCTTGTACGCTTGTGTCCACGTTTGACCGAATCTTGCCTGAAGCTGGGCTGGCAAGTCGTGCGGGGAGGCCATCACGTCCTTTGGGCCTTCGTGGTTTCCGCGCATTAGGACTATTTGCCGCGGAAAGTGAAGTTTAAGCCTTAGAACAGTGTAGTAGACCTCTGCGGAAAGGGGACCACGGTCGCCGTAATCTCCAAGGAACACGATAGTTTGGTCGGAGGCTTTCTGCATCCTTCTCAGAATATTGCTTTCGTCTAGGATGTGGATTAGGCTCTCGAGGTCTCCGTGCAGGTCGCCGATGACTAGGGCGTTTCCTGTAGGTTCTATCTTCACGAGTC
>JALHTG010000055.1 GCA_022865705.1 Candidatus Bathyarchaeota archaeon
AAAGATTCGTAGCCATTTCGACGAAGACCTTAGGAGTATGTCCTTCGCCAATTGCAATATTTCTTAATGCAAACATGACTTCAGCGATTGCAACTTCTTGGGGGCATCTCTCTTGGCAATTATAACATGAGCAGCAGAGCCATATCGGATCATCGACTAAGATGCTTTCTCTTTCTCCGGCAATACTATTCTTAATAATAATACGTGGGTTGAAGCGGGTCGTGATTCTCGCTACCGGACAGCTACTGGCGCATGTTCCGCATTGATAACATTTGGTAAGAGTTTCTCCACCGAGCTTCGAGGCCACTTCTTCGTAGAACTTTGGTACTTGATTCTCCGTCATAGGTCTCACCTTAAATAATATCTCTCTGCAGCCGACCTAGCGTCATGGCACGCTTTGTCATAGTCTTTGCTTCTTCAGCGAACTCGTTTCCTTCAACGTAGACGTTATGGAACATCTCGAGCCTCTCAGGCTCTATTCCATAGGATTGCAGAAGCTTCTTTGCCAGTTCCACTTTCCGCTTCGCTCTCATACTTCCCTCTTCGTAGTGGCATCCATCAAGCTTACATCCCACGACCATCACCGCGTCTGCTCCTAGCTTGAATGCCTCTAGTAAATGGTGAATCTTCAATATTCCAGTGCAAGGAACCTTCACAGTTCTGACATTTGCAGGATACTCGATAGCAGCCATGCCTGCTGAATCCATTGCTGTGCCACCACATTCAGCACAGCAGTAAGCCAAGACGATAGGTTCCTTACTTTCATCATTTTGCGTCAGAGCCTTTATTTGCGCCATTATTTGGTCTTCCTTAGCATGCCGTAGGTCTATAGCATTGAGTGGGCATGTTCCAACACAGATACCGCAGCCCTCGCACTTTCTGTCGTCAATCTCCGCAACTACATGACTCTCTTTCCATTCTGCCAAAGTTATCGCGCCATACGGGCACGTCACAGGACAGAATTCACAATCACCACAGAGCTCTGAGTCAACAATCGCAGTCTTTTGGTCTTTGACGAACTCTCCGGCGTTCAGAAATCTTGCAGCTTTCATTGCTGCCGAAGCCGCGTGCAATGCTGTCGTTGGCGAGTCCTTCGGGAAGGTTGCGCCACCACATATGAAGATTCCGCGCAGTTTCGTTTCGGTAGGTCTGACTTTGGAGTTGTATTCTTTGAAGAACCCATCTTTATCAAGTTCGAGGCCAAGCATCTCAGCGAGTTCTTTGGTGCCTTCAGAGGGAACAAAGGCGGTTGAAAGAACTACGAGGTCAGCAGGGATCTGGGTGAACTTGCATAGGAGCTCGTCTTCCGTGTCAACAATAAGTCTCCCAGTCTCTGAGTCTTCAAGAATCTCGGTGGGTCGTCCTTTAATGAATTTGACTCCAGCCTCTCTAGCCCTTAAATAGTAATCTTCATGGCCTCTTCCCCAACTCCTAATATCTATGTAGCAGATGCGCACATCCGTGTCGGGATACTTCTCCTTGATGATCAACGAGTGTTTCAAGGCAACCATGCAACAGATGCTCGAGCAATAGGCATTATATCTGGTATCTCTCGATCCCACGCACAGGACCATGACTATCTTCTTAGGAATGCTGCGGTCTGAAGGTCTAATAAGCGAACCAGCGGTTGGGCCAAAGGCGTCTAACATCCTAGCCAGTTCAAGCTGTGTCACAACGTCCGGATGGACACCATATCGATATTCTTCAATTATGCTAGCATCGAACTCTCGGAAGCCTGTGGCAACAATTATGGCACCAGCATCGAGACAAATGCTTTCAACCGTAGTCGGCTCGGACTGGGTGGGAACATATGTCTTCAATGTATATTCTGTGGCGAACTTGCGGAACTGGTCATCAACTATGCGGATCTCTGGGTAACCATGTGGGAAAACAGGGTAGACTGCCTTCTCAACAGTAACCTGATAGTCCCCAGGACCGCCTTTTAACCCCACGACTTTCGCGTTAGTCAATATATTCACATTGGAAATCTCGCTGAAGCCTGACCTGTAGAGGCATTTTCTGGAAGTCTTCGTGACGCCATTCAAGTCACAGGAAGATGCGCCGACACAGAGAGAGCAGTCATCGGTTGGAAAGAACTTGACCGCCTTCGCTGCAATCCCGCCAAGATAAGGTTCCTTTTCTACAACGTGTACTGGAAAACCTAAATCTGAAAGATTCATTGCTACTTGGATGCCGGCGATTCCACCACCAATAACAAGGGCCGATTTCTTTATCGGGTATTTCAAAGTCTCCAGAGGCTCAAGCAGCTTAGCCTTCTCTATTGCTGCAAGCAACATCGCTCTGGCTTTTTGAGTTGCCTTGTCAGGCTCGTTTTTGTGAGGTTTAGCACAGTGCTCACGTAGGGTTATTACCTCAGCGAGGTAAGGATTCAATCCCGCCTCTCGGAGGACCCTGCTAATTCTAACCATGCAGGTTACGGGTTCGTCCCCTGAGACAACGATTCTATTAAGATTCTGTTCCTTAATCGCGTCCCTAACTATTTTGAGACCTGGTTCCTCACAGAACTCGTTGTTCTGCTTTACATATACGACGCCAGGGATCTCCTCTACGTAGGCTAAAAGTTCCTTGAAGTTTAGTATGCTGGATATCTCACCATTACAGTCTGAGAGGAAAACTCCTATTCGAGGTTCTTCCATCTTATGGCTTATCTCCTCAGAATCTTCAGTACATTCCTCTGAGAATCAAGAATCTCCACTTCCAGAGGCATCTGGCCGAAAGCAAGATGTGTTGCACAAGCAAAGCATGGGTCGTAGGCTCGGAAGGCCATTTCAACCATGTTAAGGATTCCGTCGTCGACTTCACCGTTGTGTATCAAGCCCTTGGCAGCATCTCTTACAGACATACATATGGCTGGAGTGTTGTGGACTGTAGCGACGATGAGGTTGACCTTTCTTGCCAGAGCATTCTCATCGAGCTGGTAGTGATGAATCAGTGTTCCTCTAGCAGCTTCTACTATTCCAATTCCTTCTCCAGGCGCGTTAGTCTTGTTCCTGATATCTTTACCCGTAATCTCTGGGTCTCTGACAAGCTCCAGAGCTCTCTCTGTGGCGTATAGGAGTTCTATGAGTCTTGCCCAGTGAAAGGCTAGTGTTGAGTGCACAGGCTTGCAGCCGAATGTCGCGTACATTTCCTCATATTGTTCTTGGGCTTCTGGAGTAGCCATTCCCTCGGCAGCATTTAGCCTGCCCAGTGGGCCGACCCTGTATATACTGCTTTCAGATCCGTCTACTAGGCCTTTCCAACCGATCTTCTTGAGATAGGGGAGTTTGGCATATGTCCATGACTCTACATGTTCCTCGATAACATCCAAGTAGTCTTTAGGTCCGAACTTCACAAATTCCCTACCACTGGGATCGACCACGCGTACCATTCCATCATAAAAATTGACCTTGTTATTCTTGTTGACTAATCCCATATAGTAGGTCTTAAGCGTGTAAGCCGGGCTCTTGATCAGGTCAACGTATTCCTTGTTTTTTAACACAAGACCTTTGAAAAGATTTAGTGAGAATTTGGCGAACTTGTTGCTGGACTCAGCCATCTCCTCAATTCTTTTCCTATCATCTTCGGAAAGGGCTTTACTGAATCCTCCCGGTAGTCCGCTCACTGGGTGAGTTGCTCTTCCACCCAAGATTCTGGTGATCTCTTGGCCGTAGGCTCTATGCTTAATGACCTCTTTGGCTACGCCAATGCCCACCTTGTCAATTACTCCGAGTATGTTTCTTTTCTGTGCTGGCGCTGTTGGTCCAACCACAAAATCTGGACCGCCGAGAAAGTAGAAGTGCAGTATGTGGTCGTAGATGAAATATCCAACGTACATAAGTTCTCTGAGTTTCTTTGCAGTTTCTGTTGGCTCCACATTGAAAGCCATGTCAAGAGCTTTCGTTCCTGCCAGATGGTGGGCAACCGGACATACGCCGCAGATGCGGGTCGTTATTATTGGGAGGTCTTCTCCTCTTCTCCCCTCGCAGAATTTTTCGAAGCCTCTTAGCTCAGGAACCTGGAAGTAGGCGTTGATAACCTCGCCCTCATCGTTGAGGAATATGGAGATCTTTCCGTGGCCTTCAAGTCTTGTAACGGGGTCAATAGTCACAGTCTTCAATGCTACTTCAGCCTCCGCCTTCTAAGAATCGAGTGAGCGAGGGAGTACTTGTAGAAGGTTCCTATGGGGTCAACTATCTGGTCGAGGACCTTGTCATTCACGGTTATCGATGAGAGGGCAGTTATCATAGCGCTTCCCTGCTCTAGGACTCCTGGACCTGGGCCTTGGCATCCTGTGCAGGGGATATTCACTTGAAGGCATTGTGCCCCACATCCTGCCCTAGTGGCAGGACCCATACAGATTACGCTCTGGTCCCAGAAACAAGTCTTCTCATCATCATCAATCTCGTAAACCCTCTTGATGCTTGAGAGCTTCCTATCTTTCTTTTCACGGTAGCATTCATCACAGATGGACTTGTTCGGTCCAAGGGAGCTTCCCTTAGGCGGCAGCTGATTCTTAGCGATGGCCTCAACTGCAGCCACTATGAGCTTCGGCTGCGGAGGACAACCACATAGATAGTAGTCTACATCAACCGTC
>JALHTG010000056.1 GCA_022865705.1 Candidatus Bathyarchaeota archaeon
GGTAGAGAGTCACAACATCTGCCTTCGAGAGATCAACGTCAAAGAAGTTCGCCTGAATGATCTCGGCTTTTCCCTCAAGGTTAGATTTCTTAATCTCCTCTTGGGCCTTGGCCACCAGGTCTTCTCTCATCTCAACGCCGAACGTTTTCGCCAGATAATCTCTCGCCGCTATCACAACGATTCTTCCATCACCGCACCCAAGGTCGTAGAGAATCTCTCCTTCGGTAGGCTGAGCCATATCAAGCATCTTGCGAATAACCTCTGCAGGAGAGGGAACGAATGGGGCCACACTCATCGAAATCCCATCAATCACCATGTCTGTAGCGCGCGATATATAGCCGCGCGCGCTCGACTAGCGCGTGACCAACCACAACCATCAGGCCACCAAGAAAGCCTCGTTCCGCACTCTCTGTAACTGTCATGGCGAAAATTGGACCAGGCGGAAGAGTAGCTGAGAGCCCTGCAAGGAAAGCCGCGAAGATGAATGAAGCGATAGCAATCTCCAAACTCTCTACCACGTAGACCAGAGATAATGCTGGCTTTAACACAATATATAAGACAAGTTCTGGCTGGCTATGAATGCAGACGTGAGGAATTGAAATGGATGAGGAGATAGAAGCTACTTTGAGATCTCTTCACGCTCGAAATCTTGCAGGGTTATTCGCAGAAAACTCAGGGGATGCCAAGAACAAGATTCTGGACTTGATCCCTACAGATGCTTTAGTAGGTATAGGTGATTCCACAACGGTAGCGCAGATTGGCGTTAAGGATGAGTTGAGGAGAAGGGGAACAAGGGTTCTAGATGGCTTCGATCGCAAAACGACCTACACCAGCCTCAAAGACTATGAAGAGCTCCATTACGTACCGGTCAGAGAGTCCACATTGTGTGACGTTTTCTTGACCGGTACAAACGCTGTCACTCAGGACGGTAGGCTTGTGAATGTGGATGCTGCGGGCAACAGGGTTGCTGGAATGTTTTGGGGTCACCCGGTGACAATCATCGCTGTTGGCAGAAACAAGATAGTTAGGAACCTTGACGAGGCATTTCACCGCGTCCGGAAGGTCACCGCTCCCAACCACATAAGAATAAGAGCCATGGAACTAGGACGGCGACGAGTTGAGACACCCTGCGTTATCACAGGTGACTGCAGTGACTGCAAGACAAAAGACAGGATGTGCAACGTCTTCACCATAATTGAGGGCAAGCCCCTTCGAACTCAAATCAAGGTAGTAATTGTGAACGAAGATTTGGGACTAGGTTGGGACGAGTCTTGGCCCCGCGAACGGACCGCCAAGATAATCGAAAACTACAAGAAATTCGTTTGGATACCACCGCACGCCTTGCCAAGCGGCAGGTAAACGATTCAAAGTGGCATCGAGTTGCCAAAACAGCGACCAAGCAAAAAGTCCGAGGCATTCTTGTTTTCCTCCGCATCTTGGACTACGTCTGCTTCGAACCCGCGGCCGGCCGTGACGCGCATATATCGCGTTGAGACTGGCGTTGGAGAACATGTGCACGGAACCGTGAATGACTACAGCCACTAACCCATATTACAGACCTGAACCACGCAAACGAAAGCGCCGAACAAAGCAACTGCTGATTTGATACTACCTTTGACGAACATAAAGCAGGCCATGAACACTAATCAATGTCGATTTTGCCGGCCGTACGGTGTGGAACTGAACGAATCGTTTCCGCAGACAGTAAATGGCTACATGCGCAGATTCACAAAGAATAGATCACAAGACAGCTAGCGTGCGCGCGCGAAAGATTCGAAAGGAAGGAAGATCAATACAAGGGAGGGCTTCATGAAAATAAGATTCCTGGGCGCAACGCGTCAAGTGACCGGATCAAGCTACTTTCTGGATGCCGGTGGAGTGAAGATCCTTGTCGATTGCGGCTTGTTTCAGGAGCGGGACTATTTCTACAGAAACTGGAAGGGATTCCCAGTTCCTCCAGACCAGATCCATTATCTCCTCCTCACTCATGTTCACCTGGACCATTCCGGGCTTATCCCCAAGCTTGTCAGGGAAGGATTTGCCGGAGATATCCTCCTGACCTCTCCGTCCAAAGAGATGTTTCCGATCGTGATTTTGGATTCTGCCCGAATCCAGGAAGAAGATGCCGCCTACAAGAAAAGACGCCATGATAAGGAAGGTCGAAAAGGACCCTACCCCAAAATACCTCTGTATACAGTCCAGGATGCCGAGAAGTGTTTTTCCCTTCTGAAGGATGTTCCCTATGAAGACCATCTTCCGTTGAATGACCGAGTCAAGGTCTGTTTCCACGATGCCGGCCACATCCTTGGCTCGGCCATGATTGAGATCATTGTCCAAGATGAGAACAGGTCACAGAACATCATCTTTTCTGGGGATATCGGCCAGTGGGATAAGCCTCTTCTCAGCAACCCCTCTGTTTTTGATCGAGCGGATTATGTGGTCATGGAGTCCACCTACGGAAATCGCAACCATGAGAAACCCCAAGAGGTGGATGAAAAACTCTGCAAGGTCGTCAACGACACGGTAAAGGCAGGCGGGAATGTCGTCATCCCCACCTTCGCTATCGAGCGTGCCCAAGAGCTGTTGTATCACTTTAACCGCTTAGCGAGTGCGGAAAGGATCCCTTATGTTATGACCTTTCTCGACAGCCCCATGGCTGTCGAAATCACGAAAGTCTTCGAACAATGCAAAAAGTATCTTGCCAAAGAGACACTCGAGCTCTTCAAGGATGGTCAATCCCCCTTTGACTTTCCGGCGTTGAAGCTCGTCGAATCCGTTGAAGCGTCCAAGGCGATCAACCTGATCAGAGGGTCAACCATCATCATGGCCGGTTCCGGAATGATAATGGGTGGACGTATCAAGCATCACCTAGTCAGCAATATAGCTCGCCCAGAATCGGCGCTTCTTTTTGTGGGGTACCAAGCGTTTGGGACGCTGGGACGCCAAATCTTGGACGGCGTCTCTCCGGTCAGAATCCACGGACAGTCCTATCCGGTGCGGATGAAGATTGAAAAGATCGACGGGTTTTCCGCCCACGCCGGCATGAACGACCTGATACGCTGGCTGAACAGCTTCAAATCTCCGCCAAAGCATGTTTTCCTGACCCATGGCGAAGATGAGTCGATCTTGAGCTTAACGGACTATCTCCATTCCAAGGACGGATGGGAAGTGAGCGCGCCGGCATACATGGAAGAATATGATCTCTGACTCTGAGGATTACCTATGAGATAAATGGCAATGATTTCACTGTGCTACTGGTGGATGGAATGAAGCTGAGATTGAAACGAATTGGCATAGACACTCACAGAGAAAACATCGCTTTCTTGGCCTACGACGACCTAACCGGTCGTGCACTTGGTCTTCACCCGATGGATAGAATTGAGGTCTCAGCCAACGAACGAAGCCTCGTCGCTGTTCTTAACATAGTAGAGGGAAGCGTAATGCCGGTAGGCACAATCGGCCTAAGCAATGCGGCTTTCGGCAAGCTCGGAGTAAATGACAACTCATTAGTGGAGGTGGCGCCGGCAGAGGAGCCAGCATCACTTGACTTGCTCTATAACAAGATAGCTGGGAAGCAGCTTACTTCGCATGATTTTGGAGGAATCGTCGACGATATTGTCCAAGGAAGATATTCGAAAGTTGAGTTGACCGCGTTCGTAGTCAGCGCGCGCTGATTGCGTGTATGATATCGTATGTATGTATTGTCGGGTTCCCTACTCTCTACTCTACTACTCAACTACTCTCCAGCTCCTTCTGGCCGGAAACCTGCTGGATGTGTTCGGTCGGGATGTGGATGAAGACCCCGTTCTCAAACTTGATGTCCAGAAACACGTTCTTCATCGCCCTAGCGTACTGATACATGGTTGCGGGCGCGAGATTCATCTGCAAGCAAAGCTCGCCCAAGGGAACAGCCTTCTCACGTATGATCCGGGCCATCTGGTTCAGTCGAGCCATCAAGTCTGTTCTCATGTTCTCATCGCGCGCGGCAAGTTCCTGCTCAACCTCTTCCGCCACCCTGTGAAGCTCCCCAAGACGCCTAAGGTCGGGATGGAAACGCATAGCGTCTATGACTAGCTGGTGCAGGGTGGATCCATACCTGAACTTCCGGCCTTCCCCTGGCTACTGGTGTCTTCTAGGCTTCCAAATTATCATTAATTTGCCAATTACTTCAAAACTGAGGTTTTGGAGCGTTTCAAGGCTGAATTCTGTCGCTTTTGGCTCCGACCTAGCCAGTTTTTCAGGCGGTATTTTCAATCAGTTCTGCCCTCTATCACGGCTATTTCCGTAGTACCCAGATACTTATTTCCCGTCCAGACGCGCCTTTTCGCGCGCTTTCCGAATTCCACACTTTTTGCGATTGGTTCAAAACTGATCTTTTGAAGTGTTTCCGCCGTGATTTCAGCTTCTTCTAGCGCGGGAGCGACAGGTTTCCACACCCACGACGCGCGCGCTTACCCCTGCATAACCCATTTGATGATTGATCAGAGAATAGTGCTGCAATCCTGCAACTAGTTCTGGCGTGCGCCAAATATACGCCTGCAGGAGGATAGGTATGGTGTGCTTAGTGTCGGTGTCAAGGATGCCGGGCTTCGTAATCGACTCGATGAGTATACCTGGGGTGAAAGTGCCTGTTCCGAACGAACGTGTTCTCAAGATCGTGATGTCTCCTGAGCTTGGCAATCACAAGGAGATCACGCTCCTCCTCTCCGTAATCAGCCCGCACAGCCAGACGGGCCTCCACACCCACGACTCCGATGAGATCATGTACGTGGCAACAGGTGAAGGCGAATCAACTATGGACGGGAAAACGGAGAAGATACGGCCAAACACCGTCATATTCGCTCCAAAGAGCGTTCAACATGAGATTCGAAGCACGAGTGACGAGAGTTTGAAACGCGTCTGCCTGTACATTCCTCCCCTAAAACCCACAGGATACTTCCTAGAAGCCATATCCGCGGCGAAAAAAGAGCGAACCTAGCAACAACGCGCGTGCTACAGTAGAATTGAGGGGATCCCCTGTTATACAGTTGTATAACCCCCCCAGTTTCAATAGACCTATGGTAGAATCGAAAGCAGAGGGGGTGGGGGGTGTGGCCACAACTGTGGCCACATTTCACCTCATCATACGCACACGCCATCTCATGGATTACTTGAAATCAAACCCAAAACGATGAAAACTAGTGATTTCTGCCTTGATCTACGCCTTTTCCAACGGGCACTTGCAAGAAAAATAGGTGGGACCCACCCTCCTTTCTATCTCAACCTGTTCACGGCGCGGTTCCGTCTAGCAGGCGGACGCTGTGGAATCGGCCGACGTCAAGTCACAGCCCCAAGCGCACGCGTGGTGACTCAACTGACTGTACTAACAGGGATCTTCTGCTTTCCTTCTTGTTTCGCTATCTGGAAGGAAGTCTCTTTCACGCTCTCGTTTAGCATCTTGACCATAGGGTGGCTTCTGTCTATTCGGTACATAATCGCCCTTCCTATATTTCTTGAAATCTTGACGATGCCCATGTCTTCCAGGTCGTTGAAGTTCTTGTAGACTGTTTGCTTGCTCATTCCAAGTTCTCTAGCCAGCTCTTCCTTGTTGAAATCGAAATACGGGTTGGTTAGGAAAATGTCTATTATCCGCAGTTTCGGAGAGTAGCCAAACGCCTTGAGCAGGAGCGAGTCTCCTGTATCTTTGTATCTAGCTTCCATTTCCATCACTGGAATGGATTGGTTAGAAAAGTATTTATTCTTTTACCTTTAAAGTTCCGTGACAGTACGATGATCCTGAGCGACGATCAGGTCAAAGTTGCGATACTTGAGTTCCTGGTAATGAAAGGCAGATGGGGCGCTCACTACTTCCCTATTGATACCCTCGTAAACTGGATGGGGAGAAAAATCGAACGAAACGGCAGGAGAGTCAGGGCATGCTTGAAAGAACTGGCCAAACAAGGCTACGTGTTGACGCACAAACGAGGAGAAGCAACCTCTCTGAATTCTGCAGTTGCTCAGAAGATCAGAGAGCTAATCGGAAGAACTTCCAGCTGAATGTGAAGTACTTGTTTCTTCTCTCCAACTTCACCTTAACCGGAAGATCCTTCCTTATCTTCTCAAGCTGATCCATTATCACTCTGGAACTGGTTGTTGTGAGCTCGTCCCCGTTGGATTTGAGAAAGGTCACCGCAAATTCGTCACAGCAGAATTAGGTGGGGGAGGTGGTTCCACCCTCTATCCCCTCACTCAACAGAACTGAAAGTGTACGCGCTGCTTCATCGACTAAGCCAATATTCCGGATATTTTGCGCTTAGAACTCTCAACTTGAATTCCTGAAACTAAACCCAAAGCGATGAAAGGTAGCGATTTCCGCCTTGATCTGCGCCTCGTCCACGGCTACCTATGCAAGAAAACAGGGTGTGATACACCCTCCTTTCTATCACCCTCTTTCACGCCGCGATTCCGTCCAGTAAACGCGCGCTTGGAGTGGAAATTGCGGTCTTAATCAGCTGCAACCGTGAAATGTTTTGCGCCGTGGCCGCGTCAGGTCAATCAATGGCCTGATCACACTCCACACGTATAACACACCTCTAAGCGCCCTAGCCTCTAATCTATCGGTGCGCTAGAACGCGAGCTGTGCGCTCACTGAACAGTTCCAGCTCTCTCCCGGGCAACGAATGGTCCTTCACCGCATATATTCTCCCGCAGCCCAGTCATGGTTCGGGGGCGGGAAACATGGACTCCAAAAAAAGCGAATGTGAATCACGGCCTCATTCTTCCGGAGAAACCATGTTTCCCCTCCTACACGCATACATCGCACTAAGACTAGCCCTGGAGAACAATGAGCATGGGTAGAACCATACCATCATACCGAATAAGCCTAATGGAGGAGCTGAAACGCTGGAAACGGTTCCAAGAAGTCCTACGCATAGACGAACGCGCAATCTTCCAAGACATGATGGACGAGTGCAACCGGCACGCGTCGGCGGCG
Source organism: Candidatus Bathyarchaeota archaeon (assembly GCA_022865705.1). GTDB lineage: Archaea > Thermoproteota > Bathyarchaeia > 40CM-2-53-6 > JALHTG01 > JALHTG01. The sequence continues at coordinate 6,974 of JALHTG010000056.1, forward strand.
GGAGCAGCATGCTTCCCATCCATCGCCGACGCCATGTTCCTCACAATACTCTTCGCACACCACAAAGCACTCAAAGAATTACAGGAGAAAATCAAGCAGCTCAACCAGCCTGCTGACAAGGCCGTTATGCCCGAAAGAGTTGATCTAGAGCAATAGTCAGGCAGCATCCGTATAGCTAAGACACGGTATGCAGTCCAAGAAGGGCGCGCGCCACAGTGAATTCAAGAGACAAACACGGAGAACCGCTAGTAATATCAATCGAGAAACGATGCCTCGTATGGAATTTTCAATCCAAAGGACCTCGATCTTCCAAAATTGTTCTTCCAGGACGAGACATAAAGCTAATTAGAACTCTTTCACTCACGCAGTCTGTGTGATTTAATGCTGATGAAGCATCAGCCAGCCCGCACGCTAAACTTCATGCGATGGATACCGTTGGCCAAGAAAGTTGTACATCAATCGCTTGGTCTTGGTTGGAATGATGTCGTCGAGATCTACAGCTACATTCCGACGATACCCTTGGCTGAAGCCCTGGCCATCGAGGCTCGGCGGACGGGTAGCGACACTCACATCACATTAATGACCGATGATCTTTGGTTCACATCCATGCAGGAGTTGTCTCATCGTTGGCTCAAGACGCCTTCAGACGTTGAGCTGGCAATCAATAGAGCTGTTACTGCAGAGATATACTTAGGCGGCCCTAGAGATGTGCGTCGAATGCGAGATATTCCACCTGAGAAATTCAGAGCAAACACGATGGGAAACATTAAGCAAGATGAGCCGAAGAGGAAGCGCAACGTTCGCAGCGTTGACCTGCCTATTGGGCGACTGTGTCCTGAACGTGCTGAAGCTTACGGCTTGGACTATGAGCGATGGGAGAAGAGCTACAACGCTGCTCTAGCTGTGGATCTGCAAAAGATTCGAAAGGCTGGAGAAAGATGGTACCGGAAGCTGAGGGTGACAAAAGGCATCAAGATTACCTCGGATACAGGTACAGGTCTGAGATTCAAGACTCGAGCATGTCAACCCATGGTGGAAGACGGAATAATCAGCGCATCCGACGTGCGTCGAGGATTCTTGGAAACATCTCTTCCTGCTGGGAAAATCGTTTCTGCGGTAGTTCCAGACTCCGTGGAAGGAGTTGTGCATTTTGCTGACCCGGTCTTTCTGATGGGTCGTTCTGTGAAGGGGCTTCTGATCAACTTTGAGAAAGGAAGGCTTTCTCATTGGGAGGCAGATGAGCATTCTGAACTCTTAGTTCATCTACTGCATGATCAGAAAAATCGTCGGAATCAGATGGGCTGGTTCACTATCGGCTTGAATTCCGCAGCTGAACCCTGCATGCTTGACAATAGCATCGTCTTGAATGGCGTGGGAATTGGTTTGGGGCCGCACCCCCTGTTGGAACCATTGAAGGCGAGGCCTGACATACAATTCTACTCTACTATAGGCCTCGCTGATGTTGAACTCCTAGATTGAATGCTCTTATGGGCGTCTTTCCTTCAGTCACCAATAGTGTGCGCGTTGAGGTTTGTCCTAGGGCAACTAGAGCATCAGTCTTTCTTGTGGAGACTTCGACTTATGAGGATCGAAGTGAGCAAAGCAAAGGGGATGAAGGCAGCTGTCAAAAGGGTTGCCGACTCATGCAGCGTGGTTTCGAATACGATCCTCGCCATCTCGGTGAGGTAGAAGGTGAGGACCAAGACCTCCAGCTTGTGGAGAATCTCCTGCAGGTTCACCAGCCGGACGAGCTGGCGCGCGCAAAACGTTCCGATGGGGAGTGGCTAGGTCTAAACGAGAAGGGACCTTAGGCTGGTACTGACCAAGTTTCTGCCACCTATTGCGGATAATCGGGGAACATGGGATTGTGATGGGGTGTATATTCTCCAACAGCGCGCTACTACGTCGTGAGGATTCTAATACAACGTGCAAAGAACTAGACGGTGGAACCATATGAATCTGGCATTCGAACCGTTTCTCCTGAGCCTAGTCGCTGGGATGGCGACCGGGATCGGCGGCGTAATCGCCCTCTTCCTTGGAAAGCTGAGCGACCGAGTTGCGGGCTTCTCACTGGGATTTGCCTCCGGTGTGATGCTTCTCGTCTCCTTCAACAACCTCTTCCTAGAGGCCGTAAAACTGCTCACGCACTTTGAGTTGATCACCGTGTTCTCTCTAGGAGCGGTCACCATGGTCGTGCTGGATTTGTCGATTCCACACATTGAACTAACGGCGAGAAGGGAAGGAGGAAACGCGAAGATGCTCCGAGCAGGAATGCTGATAGCAATAGGCATAACCCTCCACAACCTCCCTGAAGGACTAATTGTCACAGCAGGCTACGCATACATGCCAAGACTCGGCTTGATAATTGCGATCGCCATAATGCTTCACAACATACCGGAAGGAATCGCCACAGCCATCCCTCTGATGGCGGCAGGGACGAAGCCCAGCAAGATTGCGACTCTCACATTCCTCTCAGGGTTAGCTGAACCGGCCGCAGCTTTGATCGGAGTCTTCGTCTTCTCTCTCTTGAACCTGAGCATAATAGGCTACTCGCTCGCCTTCGCAGCAGGAGTGATGACCTACATCACGGCTGATGAGCTGATCCCCGTGGCGCACGAGTACGGACACAAACACACGGTCTCCGTAGCCCTATTACTGGGAATAATCTTCGCCTTACTGGTCGACGTCATTGTCAGCTAGGCTAGCGCACGCTACCCTGAAGAAGTAGCGGCCTAACCATAATTCTCACGCCCAATGATCTTTTCGAGCAGACTGATTGCGAAAGCCATCGCGACGACTCCGCCAATCGTAAGCAGCGATAGTCTCACCAAGAAATCACTCCACCGGGGCGATTGAACCGGAGCCTCGGCAACGTTGGATGCCAAATCAAATACAAAGGCGAAGGGAAAGACCGTGATCAATATTGAAAAACCAAAGAACGCGAGGAGGAAAATGAGACCTTTCTTCCACCGCAAGCCGACACACCACGCCTAAACTATCTAGATCTTCGTACATATTATAGGGCGCGCCTGAAAGCTCCGAAGAAGAAATACGAACAGCAACCAAGCTGCCTGAGTCATCATCAAACAATTCATCGAGAGTAGCGAAGGACTGAAGACTGCGCATACGTCTATTGATATACTTGATGTGAAGCGCGCGGTCTAATAGGCTACAAAGCTATAGCCATTGATTCTTTCTCTGACTCAAATACAAAGCATGTCAACGTCTTCTCGATTCCCTGTACGAGTCTAAGCTTGTCTACAACGAATTTGCCTATCGAGTCCACATCTCTTGCTTTCGCTTTTATCAGAATATCCCAGTCCCCCGAGATTATGTGGACTTCCTGAACTTCAGGAAAGCGAGCGATTTCTTTGGCAACCTTCCTTTGAGACAACGCCTTCTTTCCTCCCCTGTACGCAAAAGACGCAAAGATGAAGGATGTAGTCCCTATGCCCAGCCTCGGGGCATCTAGAACAGCGTTATACGATCTGATTATTCCTAGGCGTTCCATTCGCTTGATCTTGGCGAACACCGTCGTAATAGGTAGGCCTATGCGGTCTGATATCTCCCGAGCAGTCAGACGACAATTCTCCTGAACCACTCTCAGGATCTCAGTATCCTTTGGATCAAGGGCTCCTGTCATGATTGTAATTTTTACAAGCTCCGGTCTTAAAACGCTATTCTTTTTGTGATTTTTTCGAAAAAACCCGCAAATAGTTTAAGTGGCAGCAACCGCGCGCTAGGGAGCTGGAGGTTTGGAGGCATTGACATCGTCGCTGGAGCATCTGACCTCACCGGACAGTCTGATGAGAAAGGAAAGGAGTGCAGTCTTCAGAATAGAGACTGGCGTTCTCAAGAAGATTGTGGATATGCTTGTCGGTAAGGACTTCTACTGGTTCTTACCGGTCATCCTAGCGAAGTCCACGGATCCCCTATGGCCGGATGCAGGAGCGAGCTTGGAGAAAAAGATAGAGCTGGAAATCTACGGTCAGAAAGTCAGAACGATGCAGAGCATGATAATCCACAAGAGAGTTCTAGTTTCCCTCTGTCATGGAAAATTCTTCATTCTGTCTCCAAACATAAGAATAGAGACCAGGGATCGGTCCAGCACGGGGAAGCATCTCTATGAATTCACTCAACTAGATCTGGAAGTCGCTCATGCGAAAACAGAAGACATATTCAAGTTATTCGAAGAAATCCTGGCAGAATCCATATCGTACATCAAAGAATACTTCGAAGAAGATCTTCAGATCCTCGGAAGGAAGATTGAGATCCCAAAGGTTCCATTTGAGATCTACCGGAGAAGAGATCTTGAGAAAGAACATGGCAAAGACTGGGAAAGGAGTATTTCCGAGAAGTCTGGCAGCCCTGTCTGGGTGACAGACATCCCCAGGGAATTCTACGATTTGGAAGATGAGGCCTCAGGAGAATGGAGAAACTATGATTTGATTCTGCCAGAGGGGTATGGGGAGGTGATCTCAGGAGGTGAGAGGGAGTATGAACACAGGAAGCTTCTTCATAAGATGGAGAGAGATGGTATTAGGAAGGAGGAGTATGAACTTCTCCTTGAACTCGCTTCGCAGCGGAGATTGAAACCTTCCGCTGGCGCAGGTCTCGGAATAGAACGATTTATTGCATACGTATGTGGGGCAAAGCACGCGGCGGAGGCGCAGCCGTTCCCTAGGATTCCAGGCATCGTACCGGAATTGTAGAGCTGTCCGTGCAGTTGCTTTTCTTGCGTGGAGGTGGCCACTTCGCGTGCCAGAGCAGAGAAGGACTGAAGACTGGGCATGCATCTATTGATATACTTTGAATGTGAGGAATTTGGATCATGGGATATCGGCCGCAGGCTAGGACTGCGCGAGACTTTGTTAGGCGATCTGAGAAGGCTAAGCAGAAGAAGTCTGACAAGGAACGAGCAAGCAGTAGCCAGGTATTTTCGGAAGAACGTGTTCTTACCTCTAGAGAGGTTTTCGACAGAACCCTCAACACTCTAAATCATCTGGGGAACCAGAGGTTTCCCATCGCTCCCTTCTATGAACACTTCGACAGGTGGCTTCTGAACCTACGAACCGTCCTATCTGAATTCGAATCAAACCCACTGATAAGCGTGGACGAGCAATTCGCAAAACAGTACTCACAAGTGCTCTCGGACATTGAGCAGGCCTTGAAGGAACGGCGGGAGAAGGAGGTTTCCCGTGAGGAGGAGATTCGAAGAATCAATCGGAATCTTCAGGATGCAAGGAACCTCCTAGCACGAACAGAACACGAACATGCTGTCAAGGAAAAGGAGATTGCTGATCGAAAGAAACGCGCAATCAAACCCCCAGTCGGCAAGGCGAAAAAACCCAGAAAAGAACAAAACCGTATCGTTCCATCGGGAACCAGTTTCCTCCGAGGCCTCTTCAGGAAGGCCCAACCACAGAAAGAAACAGAAACGACCCAGATCCCAGCCTCCGCAAAGAGAGAGGTCTCAAGGATCGAGCAATCCTTCGCAGACGAACAGAAGAAACTACAAGACGAATACGACAGAAGAGAGCAGAGTATCCTGGAAAAGGTCGCCAATCACCAGAAGGAGATTGAAGACCTTGAGGCCAAGACGTCGATCGATGACGCTGTGAACCTCAGACGTGAAGCATGTGAAGCGCTTGTCGATGCTGTGAACGCACTTCTGCTAAGAACCAAGACAACATCGGAAGCGACGAGTCCTTCACCATGAAGAGCGCGCGCAATATTTCATTGCGTGACTTTGTCGATCTGCATGTGGATGATGTCGTTGATTCCTGGTCTGCCGAGTTGTTGATATTCCTCTTCTGTGATCTGCATGTCTATTCTGGCGTCCCACTGTGGACCACTGGGAGCGCCACCGACGATCACGGCCCCAGGAAAAGCTGTCCCCATCGCCTGTTGCACCTGAGAAGCTATGCTCTGCGCCATCCTCTGCTCTTCAGTCTGACTGATCGGCTCTATCCTAGTCTTGAGGCCACGCCTAACAAGCAGTAGACGAACCATGCCGTCCCCAAGACTCATCACCTGATTGACTTTCAACTCAAGCATCAATCGAATCACACTGTCGGATTTGACACTTCCTGTATAGTCTCCGGCCAAGATAAGTCTCTCGAAAAGAAGACCAGCGCGTACGACACTTAGCGACTGAATGCTGTCGGACCATGCATGCTTTCTTCGATCAAATGAACAGACTGAACAGAATGCAAGGTTCTTTTCGCCCAAATGATTCTTTCTGATCGAGCTTTCATTGTGCTACGACCTCGAAGGGAAGCATTTGACCCCCTTTGCCGAGTATGGTGACATCATCAACTGAACGATAGGGGTAGGCGGCGATCATCGTTATCCTCCCGTAGGGATGATTGAGATCGTGCACCGATGGACTTGAGGAGCCTGAAGGATGTGAGTGGACTACACCCACTATGGAGAGATCGAAAGGAAGCATGTGCGGTTGAAACCCGGAGAAACCCAGGCCCTGAATAGCTCCGGGCGGCATAACCACTTCATTCACTTCAATATCATTTCCGGCTTTTCCTCTGAGGAGAAGAATTATCTCTCTTGGATGCATGTCCCTTGAGTAAGAGAGAATTCCATCTATCAATTCCTTCTTTACCCTCACCTTCAATTCGAGCGCTCTCCTCACATGTGATCAACGCTGGTCTAATCAAAGCGCGCGCTGTTCAGCAGACTGAGGTATATTTGACTTTGATCCTCAGAGAAACCAATAGACTTCAGAAGCTCTTGTGTTTCTTCCGTCATTTTCTTCTACCAGTATACACCCAGAAGCACTTGCGATAGAAGGATTCAAACAAGCGCGCAAGCTCTTATATTTACTGCGCAGGTCTTATCTTGCTCGGTGTCTGTTTTGGAAAACCCATACGCTGAGGTTGACAAGAAAGTTGTATCTGAGATCTACACTTCGTCTGAACCGCTGGACAACTTGAAAGTTCTCTGCGACGTCTATGGTAGCAGATTTCCCGGAACGAGCGGAGATCTAGGCTCTGTACAGTACATGGTTGAGAAGCTGAAGAGCTACGGGGTTGAGAACGCACACCACGAATCCTACACTATTCCCGGCTGGAAACGCGGCGCTGCCAAGCTGACCGCCGTCAGCCCCATGAGGAGAGAGATCGACTGCATCAGCCTTCCTCACAGCATCGCCGGCCAGGTCGAGGGGAAGCTTGTGTGGCTGGGGGATGGCGCCGTCGAGTCATACGAGAAGAGAAGGAATGAGATAGATGGCAACATCGTGATGGTGTCGAGCGCTAACCCGATCGGCATGAATAGGCCGCTTCACAGGAGCGAGAAGTTTCTGCGCAGTGTCCTTGCGGGAGCGAAGGGCTGGATATTCATGAACCAGTATCCGGCGTATGGCCCACAGACGGGAGCCATCAGCGCGATCATACCTTCGATAAGCGTTTCCTATGAGGATGGAATGTTTCTGGTGCGTACCTTGGAGAGAGAAGGCGTGCTCAGACTGAGGATCGAGACGACGGATAGGAACATGGATGTGACCACTTACAATGTCATCGCCGACATTCCAGGCACGACCGACAGTAAGGAGTACGTGGTGGTCGGGAGCCACTACGACGGCCACGACATCAGCCAAGGCGCCGAGGACCCTGCTTCTGGCGCCGTGGTTGTGATGGAGATAGCGAGGAACCTCCGGATGGTGAAAGAGAGGTTGAGGAGGCGTGTCAGGTGCATATGCTTCGGTGCAGAGGAGATAGGCCTTTACGGGAGCTATAACTACGTCGTCATGCACAAAGACGAGATGGACGACATCAGGTTCATGTTAAACCTGGACTCTGGCGGAAGCAAAGGCAAGAAGGGAGTGATCCTCCACGATTTTCCTGAGCTTGATCCCTTCGTTACCAAAGCAGCCTCAGAAATGAGAGCCGAACTGCCTACCTTCCAGAGGGTGAGCCCTTACAGCGACCACTGGCCCTTCTTCCTGAAGAGTGTTCCGTGTGGCAGCGGCGGAGACCCAGAGATGATAAGGACCAGCACGGGCCGTGGCTTCGGACACAGCATGTTCGATACAGTAGACAAGGTGGAACCGGAGTATCTGCGCCTCGCCGCGGCAAACTACACACGTCTCCTGTTCAGGATCGCCGACACGGAGGACTGGAAGCCGCGCAGAAAGTCGCAGAACGAAATTCAGGAGTTCATTAAGAAGCAGGGATACGACCAGACCGTTCAACTCGCTGACAAGGTCAGGGAATACGTGAAGACTTGGAAAGAGATCCATCCAGAGACAAAGGACTGGCTGAACAGAAGATCCGACTGGTAATGCGCGCGCTAACTGTGCGAAAAGGGCCTTTCGCTTGCTGAAGATGTCTTCGTCAAAGAATAATAGTCCTGCGATACTGCAACTATTGCGAAGGTCATTAGCTTTGGAGAAGGCAAGAGATTGGCATACCGAGAAAACAGTTCAAACCGTAGTGTTGAACCTTAGGAAGAACGGCTTCACCGCCCTCTACGCTCCAACCAAGGAGGAAGCCGTCAAGAAGATCTTGGACATGATTCCTAAGGATGCAAAGGTGGGGCTGGGCGGCTCTGTCACCTTGAGAGAGATCGAGCTTGTTAAAGCTCTTAGCGAGCGCGGAAACACATTGGCCGACCACTGGCGGCCAGGCATATCGAAGGAAGAAGCCAAACAAGCCAGACAGAGCCAACTCACTTCAGACATTTTCCTCGCCAGCACCAACGCCATAACCATGGACGGAAAACTCCTCAACATAGACGGATCAGGGAACAGAGTCGCCGCCATGATCTACGGACCACCCAAGGTCATAGTCGTGGCAGGCGTGAACAAGATCGTGAAAGATCTGGAAGAAGCGATGAAAAGAGTCAGAAACGTGGCGACCCCAATGAACGCCAACCGTCTGGGATCCAAGCCCCCATGCTCCCTCACAGGCATCTGCACTGAAGACCAATGCGAACTCCCAGAACGCCTATGCCACATCATCACAATCCTAGAAAGGAGACCCAACGAAACCGACACGACCGTGGTGCTAGTAGGCGAGAGACTAGGATACTAGCATCCTCCCTTTTGGCGTGAAACCGAGAATGGACCCACTTTTCGACGTCGTGTTTATAGCACACGCTGAATCGGCAACGCAAACAAATCATCAGGAGAGATGTGTTTTGAAAAAATCTCTAGGCGCAAGAACCATGCTCTACCCCACACCTGTTTCAGTTGTGGGAACATACGATAAGAACGGAAAACCGAACGTAGCCACCGCCGCTTGGGTGGGCATATGCTGCTCCAAACCTCCCTGCATCACAGTCTCTTTCAGGAAGGCCACATACACGCACGGGAACATCGTGGAGCGAAAAGCTTTCACAATCAACGTCCCACCTGAGAAATACGTCAAGGAAACAGATTACATAGGAATCGCATCGGGAAGAGGAGTAGACAAGTTCTCCACCGCAAAGCTGACCCCGGTCAAAAGTGACCTTGTGGACGCTCCATACGTGAAGGAGTTTCCCTTGGTCCTAGAGTGCAAGCTACGCCACATCTTAGAACTTGGATTGCACACACAGTTCATCGGCGAAATAGTGGATGTTAAGGCTGATGAAGCCATACTTGAGAACGGGCTTCCTGACATGAAGAAAATAAATCCAATCCTCTATGCTCCAGAAGTCCGCAGCTACTACAGTGTTGGTAGCTATCTTGGAAAGGCCCACTCACTAGGAAAGGAAATGTGACCCAGCAGTTCCACTGTGCGGATCTTCCTTGTCAAAATGCATCATGAGACAGAAGCATGAGCTTTCCATTTTGAATCGATCCGCCTTCGTGATAGCGCGTCTCAATCAGAATGATTTTAGAGAAGAGAGAAAACTCAAGTCTAGATCCGTGATGTGTCATGCGTCATAGAACTCTAGGGAGAACCGGGCTGAAAGTTTCAGAGGTGGGCTTCGGCGGAATCCCCATACAAACACTAAGCCATAGCGGGGCTGTGGCCGTAGTTCGAAGAGTCCTAGATGTCGGTGTCAATTTTCTTGACACGGCTCGAGCGTACACAACAAGCGAAGAGCGAATCGGAGACGCCATCAAAGGCCAAAGAAGCAAATGCATGATAGCAACCAAAACAGTAGCACGAACTGCTGAGGGCGTTGAGAGAGATCTCCAGAAAAGCCTCACTTTGCTCGGGACCTCAAATGTCGAATTGTACCAGCTACACAACGTAATGAGTGACGAGACGCTAAAGGAAGTCATGAAGCCCGGTGGAGCCCTAGACGCCTTCAAGAAGGCTCGGCGCGAAGGCAAGATCCAGTTCATTGGAATCACAAGTCATCGACCGAGCGTTCTCATCCAAGCAATAAAGACCGGAGAATTCGACACAATAATGGTTCCGCTGAACTACGTGGAGCGCACACTTCTTCAAGAATTGATCCCGCTTGCAAACAAAACTGGCACCGGGTCAATCATAATGAAACCGCTCGGAGGAGGAGCCTTCACAAACGCAGAGGAAGCATTGAAATTCGTACTAAACCAGCCAGTATCGACAGTCATACCGGGAGTTTGCTCCATCAAAGAAGTAGAACAGAACGCAGCAATCGGAACTGCCCCACTGACACTTGGCAAGGACGCGGAGAAGAGGCTAGAAGAACAAGCGAAGATTCTTGGCCAGACTTTCTGCAGAGCCTGCGACTACTGTCAACCCTGCCCCGAAGGCATACCAATATCAGCTCTCACCCGGGTCGACACCTTCATCAAGCGAATGGGGTGGGAAAGCTGGTATTCAAGAAACAAAGAGGCACTGAAGAAGTATGAGAACTGTCAGGAATGCAGGCAGTGCGAATCAAAATGTCCATACCAGCTTCCAATACTAGAACTCATGGCAGAAAAGGTGACTTGGCTCCGCAAGCAGTACGGTTCCAGAATGACGTAGGATCCGCCACACCACAGCCTACCCCCACGATGCGCATGCCTGCATCATCAATAGTCAATCTTCGCAAGCCCTTTTCTTATCCAGAAGTCAACATTGCGCGAGCACATACTCTGGTGGAACGAAGAGAATCTCTAATATGTATCATGACCGCTGATTGTCGAACACTGTGGGGTCTTGACCGTTGAAGATCCTTGTGCTCGATGACTATATGGATCACGCCAAATACGCTCCTTCGATGCAGAACCTGTGCGCTCAGATCGAGAAGAACTGTCTGGCAGAAACCGAGAGCATGATCCATGAAGATTTCGATCTTCTGTTCGTAAGAAGCAAGACACGCGAGTTCGATGCGATTATCATGAGTGGCTCTGAGGCTTTGTACAGTAAGCCTGAGGACAAGGCGAAGTTCTCGAAAGCAATCGAGGCGACAAAAGAGGTACAACTGCCGCTTCTTGGGATCTGCGGTGGCCACCAGTTGATCGGCATGGCGTATGGAGAGCAGGTCGTGAACATGGGCAAATCGATCAAAGGCTACAGAGACGTGGAGATCATAGCTGACGATCCATTCTTTGACGACCTTCCAAGGGTCATCTCAGTGACGGAGTCGCACCAAGAAATGGTTGAACATGTTCCTACAGGTTTCGAACTCCTAGCCAACTCAGAAGACACACCGATCGAAGCCTTTCGGATTCCGCACCGAGTCCTGTACGGTGTTCAATTCCACCCCGAAAGAAACGACAACGAACACCCAGCCGGAGCCACCGTACTTCGAAACTTCGGTCGACTAGTGAAACGATAACACCGTACGATTCAATGCAGTTATGAGGCACATGAATCATGGATAAGCTGAAACTTGTCACCTATTGCGGCCTTTACTGCGGACTGTGCGCCCAGCGCTGCCGCATTTCACGAGAGGCCAGTCGTTTAAAGGAATCAATGGTCAAGGAAGGCTACGAGTTCTGGGGAAAAGAGTTACCCGGATTCAAGGATTTCTGGACGTTCTTGACCGATCTCAGCAATCCTGGGAAATCTTGTCCCGGCTGTCGACAGGACGGTGGGCCGCCTTTCTGTTCGATCAGAAAGTGTGCCAAGAAGAACAAGCTCGATGTCTGCGTCTTCTGCAAGGAATACCCATGCAAACGATTGCTTGGAATCGCAAAAGGTTATCCAACTCTGATCGCAGATGGAAAGAGAATGAAGGAAATTGGAGTCGAGGCTTGGGTTCAGGAACAAGAGGAACGGTCGAAGACTGGATTTGCCTATGTTGATATTCGGTGCTATCCTTACGAGGTTCCTGAGGAATGAGAGCCTTAGGCGCGCGCTACAGTCAGTAGGTAAGCCATTGTCATGTTCAATATTGAAACGGAAGGTTTGACGAAGAGATTCGGATCCGTAACTGCAGTTGATCATCTGACTTTCAAAGTTGGTGAAGGTGAGATTCTTGGACTTCTCGGTCCAAACGGTGCTGGCAAGACAACAACAGTCCGAATGCTGGCATGTCTAATTTCTCCTTCAAAGGGCTCCGCTAGAGTGGGCGGATACGACATAGCTGAGGAATCGATGAAAGTCAGAGGAGTGGTTGGAATACTAACCGAAAACCCCAGCCTCTACGAAAGGCTAACCGTGTATGAGAACATGGATTTCTTCGCAGAAGCCTACGGCCTCTCTGATGTTCAAGAAAGGCGAGATCGGTTCAGGGATCTGCTTGATTTTTTTCAGTTGTGGGATCGGAGAAACGACAAGGTGGGTAAGTTCTCAAAAGGAATGAAACAGAAGCTTGCGATTGCTCGAACACTAGTTCACAAACCGCCTGTCCTATTGTTGGACGAGCCTACTGCTGGCCTTGACCCAGAATCCGCAAACGGAATAAGAAATCTAATCGCAAACCTAAGCCAGCGAGAAAATCACACCGTCCTGCTTTGCACACATCACCTAGAGGATGCCGAAAGATTGTGCAATAGAGTCATGATCATTAATAGAGGCAGTTACGTGGTCGCGGGAACTCCTGAAGAACTTCAGGACAGAATCGCAGGCAAACCAACTCTTCAAGTCAAATTGAAGAGACTGGATCAGTCGATAGTTCGTGCGGTCAAAGACATCGAACAGGTCAGAGAAGTAAGTGCAGATGACGTTGCAGGCAGCCTGTTGATAACGGTTGATGATTTGGTGGGATCTACTCCTGAAATAGTCAGAAAAATCGTTCATGCCGGGGGCATGGTGCTCGCCGTCAATACGCTTCGACCATCGCTAGAGGAAGCCTACCTGAAACTGGTTAGGGAGGAGTCTTCATGAGAATGCGGGCGGCCATGCTAGTCTTCAGAAAAGATTGGCGTGAGATCAGAAGAAACTGGCAGATCCTTCTCCCGATAGTGGCAGTACCTATCCTGATATCGGTTGTACTTCCAACTATCATCATCGTAACCCCTAGTTTATCGTCAATATCTGGGCCGCCTTTGGAGGACTCGACATCAATGATGAGGAATCTTCCAAGCCAAGTGAGAGAAGAGCTTGTGGGGATGAACGCCTGGCAGGCCCTGGTCTACGTCATGTCACTCTATTTCTTCGCGCCATTCTTTCTAATCATTCCTCTGATGGCTTCAAGCGTGATCGCATCAGACAGTTTCGCTGGAGAGAAGGAGAGAAAGACAATTGAAGCCCTCTTGGCGACTCCCCTGTCTGACAGCGAGCTACTACTAGGAAAAATGCTAGTATCATTCGTTCTATCCATGATAGTGACCTGGGTCTCATTCACAGTCTATTCCATTATCATAGATCTTTTTTCGTCTCCTCTCTTTGGCGGCCGACTGTTGCTTCCCAACTTGGTTTGGACTTTGTTGATCTTTGGGGTTGCTCCAACGATAGCTCTTGCAGGCATAGGATTAACAGTGATGATCTCGGCCAGAGTCAAGGGGTTCAGGGAGGCGCAGCAGATCAGCGCGATTCTGCTAATACCCATATTAATGCTTGTGCTCGGGCAGGTTTCTGGAGCAATCGTCTTTGGACCTATAGTAGTCAGTGTACTAATCGGAGTCTTTGTTGTGGTCGACCTCCTCGTCTTCTACTTTGCTGTAAAAATATTCAAGAGAGAGGAACTCTTGTCGAGACTACCATAGAAAGGGAGCGCGCGAGATATCTTATACATAGAATTCGCAGTGCAAGTGTCACCAAGAAGCTGAGGAATCGGTTTGCTGGTTTGAGAAGAATGACTCAGGATACAGTAATGAGGTTGGCTACAAGGAGGAAGACGACGCGGGTGTTTGCTTCGACACCTATCAATTTGGAAGATGTTCTTCACTGCATCGGAGTCGCAGTTCAGGCTCCGTCTGGAGCGAATAAGCAACCGTGGCAGTTCATGGTAATTGATGATGCAAGGGTCAAAGAGAAGCTTCGCGCGAAATGCGAAGAGCAAGAAAAACGTTTTCATGAGACTGCCGGAACGAGCTTTAAACAATGGCTTGAATCAAAGAGGATCACCTGGCGCAAACCCTTCTTAACAGAAGCGCCGGTGCTGTTGGCAGTGTTCTCCAATCAAGCCATGCCGTACGCTACGGAAAGCACTTGGCTTGCGATAGGCTACTTTCTACTCGCTCTGGAAGAAAAATCTCTATCGACAATGACGTATACACCATCATACCCAGAGAAGGTTCGAGCTGCTTTGGATGTCGATGAGCCATACAAACTTGAGACAATATTCCCTATAGGGTTCTCAGCAGACTCCAGCCCAAAGGCTCATAGGCACCCGGCAGAGTCGTTCATCCACAAGAACGTATGGAAGACAAAGAGTTGACGCGCACGCTAGTGATGTGTAGGATGAAAGTAGACGTTTCTCGAGGAAGCTAGGGATGTTCACGTTTTGGCATTTCCTGTTCACTCTAATACTGGCTGTCGGTCTAGTTTTCTGGTTGAATCTGAATCCCTCTCACATCTTTCTACCTGTGATCGTTTTCGCAGGTTTGATGCCCGACGTAGATCATCTTCTCTGCTGGGACCCAGTTTTTCTCAGTAGGATATTCCCAGCGCGATGGTGGGGCCAAGGACTAGCTTGGATGCCCCGCATAGATCTTGCAGTCTCAGCTCTCCCACTTCATCTATGGATGTGGCCTTCGGTGCTTGTCCTCGCCGCAGGAATTCTTGTGAAGAGATATCCTTCGAAAATGCTGCTTGCAAAGGCTCTCTTCTCCTTAGCCATCGGATGGGGATGCCACCTGGCCATGGACGGTGTCTTAGTTATCATCTAAACGCACGGGCGTACACGTCATGATCTTTTGTACTCGAATGGCAGATCACGTAAATGCAACGAGCCCTCGTATTCACCGCTCTGAAGAACAAGAGGAATAGACAATGGTTGACGTCAGGTATGGCATTTTCCCAGATGTGAGACGTGGCTGGGAAGTGACAAGGCTAGCTGTTCAAGAGGCGGAGAAACTTGGCTACGAGTCCATCTGGCTAGCTGATCACCTGATGGGCGAACGACCCCTCCTCGAATCATGGACAACTCTCTCAGCCCTCTCAAGCCTAACAACCAGAATCAGGCTCGGAACAATGGTCCTCTGCAACTCATTCAGAAATCCTGCGATACTCGCCAAGATGGCAGCAACCCTCGACAACGTTTCCGAAGGTAGAGTGGAGCTGGGCATTGGCGCGGGCTGGAAAGAAGATGAGTACGTTGGATATGGATACGAGTTCCCAAATCCAGCCACAAGGATCCGCCAGCTGAACGAAGCCCTAATCATAATCGACAAACTGTGGACTGAAAGCCCGGCAAGCTATGAAGGCAAACACTTCAAGATTCAGCAGGCGTATTGCGAGCCCAAACCGATCCAGAAGCCACGAATCCCCATAACCGTAGGAGGAACTGGCGAACAACTGATGCTCAGACTCGTGGCCAGACATGCTGACCGATCGAACTGGTGGGTCGGTTCCAAAGAACTGTTCGGAAGAAGGGTCCAGATCTTGGACGAATACTGCAGAAAACTCAGGAAACGCCCTAAGATCGAGAAATCCGCGACAGCGCTCCTAAACATATCCGAGACCCAAGAGCAACTGACCAGAAACTTGGAACAGTTCTACCGAGCTGAAAAATCCGACAGACCATTCGACGAATGGCGAAAAGAAGTTTCAAGCAGAATGATCTCGGGGACTCCGGACGAGTGCATCGACCAGTTGCGCACTTACATTGATCTAGGGGTGACCTACTTCATGATCAGGCCGATAGATCTGCCGAAGACCGAAGGCATCAACCTCTTCGCAAACGAGATCAAAAGCGGGAGAATCTAGGACGAGTCAGATGTGCAGTCGTAGTGCGTGTTAGAAAACACAAGACTGCCCGGAAGGCATGAAAATACCTATGGGGGCTGTGGCCCACCCACCGACCAAGGAGTCAGAGTCTGGGGAACATTTGGTACCTGGCTTCAGAACGGTTTGCATTTCTCACCAGGTCCGTGAGAATCGCTTTGATTCTTTCTCAAACTGCTCTCTCATGGCAGCACGTGCCGCAGCCATCTTAGTAGGTGTGAAACTAGGTGACCGAGCCAAGTCGATGAGCGGCCGCTCCAGGTCCTCCATCGCCCCGCATGCAGCAGCCAGCTCCGGCGCTATTCTAGGTGGAATTAAGCAGATGCCGTGTTTGTCAGCGTGAATCAAATCACCGGGAGACACAGTCAGCCCGCCTACTTTGACAGGTTTCCCGAATTCTTCTAGGTGGACATAGGCGTGCGAGACCAGAATGAAGCTTGAGAAGTACTGAAAGCCAATCCTATGACATTCGTCAAGGTCACGCACTCCCCCATTCGTTATGTGCCCCGCGCAGCCCAGAGACTTGTGGATCGAGGCTTGGACCTCTCCAAACAAAGCTCCTACAGGAGGTTCGTCCAGATCCTGAGCGACGACGATGCGCGGTGTGGGTTGTGATAGCACATGTTCATAGTAAGCGTCCACGTTGACGCTTCTTTCCGGTCTGGGCTCTTCTCGAGCACGGAACGTTGCAGTAACCGCATATCCCACCATAGGGTCTAAGTCAGGAAAACGGCACACAACGTCAGGCAACATGAACCCTTCGTTCCTCTTGCGGATCTTGAACATCTCGATCGCATTGCAGATGGTTGGGGTTGTGAATTTCTTTAGCTCCTCAAGTTGGGCATGTGTTAGATCGGTCAACAGACATTATTCTCCTAGACAACAACTTGGACGGGGCAATAGTAAAAATGTCTTTGTAGACTAAAATGAAACGACACACCAATTGACAGGAGTCGAAGTGGTGGGGAATCCAAGGATGAAACTGTTGGAGTTGAAGAATATCTCGGAGCGCTATATGGAGTTGATTAACCCGACCTCGCCCGAAAAAGTGCTGACCATTGGAAAGATCCTGGGGCTCAAGGAAGGCAGCCTTGTCATTGATTTCGGCTGTGGCTTTGGAGAGCCATTGGCTCTCTGGGCTGAGCGCTTCGGCATATCCGGAATAGGTGTCGATATTCGTGAACACGCATGCGATCGGGCGAAAAAGAAAATGTCTGAGCGAGGAGTCGCCGATCGCATAAAGATCGTATGTGCGAAGGGAGCAGAGTACCAATTCGAGAAGCAGTCCTTCGACGTGGCAGTCTGTATGGGAGCATCATTCATCTGGGGTGGATACAGGCCGACTATTCGTGGTATGAAGGAGGCGATCCATTCACGTGGAAAGCTTGTCATTGGAGAGCCATACTGGCTGAAAGAGCCGGTTCCTCCAGAATATGCAAGAACCGAGCAAGCCGTTCACACCGAGTACGAACTCCTGCAGATAACGCGTGAAGAAGGTTTGGACGTGGAATATGTTGTGCGCGCCAGTCATGATGATTGGGACAGGTACGAAGCTGACAACTGGTACGGTCTTATTCGATGGATAGAGGAGAATCCAAATCATCCAGAACGACAAGAGGTCATAGAAAACCTCCACAAGAGTCAAGACGAGTATTTCAGATATGCCCGTGAATACTTCGGATGGGCAATGCACGTTTTGAATCCAATCAGCTACTGAGCCAGAATAGAATGCTATTTGAATCGATAACGCTCTATAGAATTGCTGAGTGATGTTGTTGAGTTTCAGAGAGAAGATACTTGAATCCTACCGCAAGAAGAACAGCGTCCTCTGCGTTGGACTTGATCCGGCATTGCCCTCGCAGAGAAAGAGCAATGTGATCCCATCAAAATACCTTGATGAAAGAAACGAGAACAAGTCAAGACTCAACTTCTGTCTTTCCCTAGTGGAAGCGACATCGAAGTACTGTGTTGCCTTCAAACCAAATCAGCAATATGTCGCTGGATTCACACTGGAGGACCATAGAAAGCTGACAACCGCGATAAGGGCCGCCGGATGCGTATCCATCTTGGACTACAAACTGAACGACATTGGAGACTCCATTGAGTCTGCGGTTTTCCACATCAAAAGGTGGGGATACGACGCGATCACGTTCAACCCCTTCCTAGGCAACATAGAAAGCACTGTGAACCTCGCTCATTCTGGCGATCAGAAACTGGGAATAATCGTGCTGACTTTGACTTCGAACCCGGAGACGGTGAGGTACCAGAAAGAGACGAAGCTGAACGGAAAACCGATCTACTTGGTGGTGGCCGAGGACGTGAGAAGGTACGAGGCCGACGGCTGCGTCGTCGGAGCAACCGGTCACGTAACCGTTGACGAGATCAAAGCGATCAGGAACGCAGCGGGAAGCGATAAGATCTTCTTGGTTCCGGGAGTTGGAACCCAGAAAGGAGATCCACAGAAAGTTGTCGAGAGCGGAGGCAACGTTCTGATCAACGTAAGCAGAGACGTTGACTATTCAGAGTCACCGGGAGAGAAGGCCAAAGAGTACACCGAACTCTTCAGATCCCTAGGAGCCAAATTCACATAGAGCCGATCTCGTTGCGGTCCAGATCTGAATCGTTATCTTTAAGCCAACGTCAGACCGATTCGATGCTCTGGTGTGTTAACGTATGCCGATAGTTACGATAGATTTGGTAGAAGGCCGAACGATTGAGCAGAAACGTGAGCTTGCCAAGAGAATCACCGATGCCATCGTGGAACTATTAAAGACCACGCCCGACCAGGTGACAATTATCTACAGAGACGGTCCCAGGTCCAACTTCGCAAAAGCGGGAGTCCTGCTCTCCGACAGGAAATAAGCAAACAGTCTTGGTTGAAGGCGCGAGCCTACTCGTCTAGTCTATCTAGGGCCTCTCATACTAGTTTCCAAATGCTTGGAGCGTCTGCCGCGCGCTAGGCTTCGGTGAAAGATCTTGATCAAAGTCGGAATCATCAGAGTATTAACGACTCGAGACGAAGATTTGCTCAACGCGCATGGAAGACTGATAGAGAGCCACTTTCCTCAGTTGGAAACAGTCAGCAGATGCATTCAGGATCAACCTGAAGGGATTCACGATGAACACACGAAACAGATCGCAGTTCCAAAGGTCGTCAGACTTGGCCGTGAAATGGAAGCAGAAGGCGTGAAAGCCCTAATCATCAGCTGTGCTGATGACCCAGGTCTAGACGAATTGCGCAAGAATGTCAAGATCCCAGTGATCGGAGCAGGATCCGCAGCTGCCTCCCTTGCCCTCTCTCTTGGAAGAAGAATAGGCGTCCTCACATTGACCGAGGGAACGCCCGAACCTGTCAAGAAGATCCTTGGAAACTCCTTCCTGGCCGACATTAAGACAGAAGGTGTCATGACCACTCTTGATCTTTTAGATGAGAAAAGGAAGACTCAATTGATCTCATCAGCAAGAGAGTTGAAAGCGAAAGGGGCTGATGTAATCCTCCTAAGTTGTACCGGATATGCTACTATTGGAATCGCTCAAGAGTTGAAGCAAAGCCTCGGCATACCCATAGTGGATCCGGTCTTAGCCTCGGCCATGGCCACATGGTATGCAACAAGCGCGCTCACGCAGTCTTAGCAAGCCTGTCCTCGTCAAGCGCGCGAACTGTAGAGCGCATGGCATGCTGTTGTGTTTGAGTCATCTTGGACCCAAAGACCTATCTACGCATCAGTCTTGGAAGCGTCTGCAGTTGGGAAGTTTCCTAATGCCATTGGGACGGAGTCTGTCAACATTGAAGCATGTCTGGATGAACGGCAGAATGGTCAAATGGGAAGACGCTACGGTTCACGTATCTTCTCCTGTCGTCAACTCTGGGCTGGGCGTCTTCGAAGGCATCAGGGCATATTGGAGCAAAGAGAAGTCTCAGCTGTACATATTTCGTCTAAAAGAGCACGTTGAGAGGCTCTTCTTCTCTTCAAAAGTGCATCGAATGAAAATCCGATTCTCGAAGAAGCAGGTTGAGAACGCGATAACGGAGACAGTTAGACGAAATGGCTACAGAGAGGATGTCTACATCAGGCCACTTGTTTTCCGAGGAGGAATGTGGCGAACGCCTGAGACTCCAATCGAGGTCGTCGTCTTCGTAATGCCAACACCTCGTCCCGAGAGAATGAAACGGATGAAAAATGGTGTGAGATGCTGCGTTAGCAGCTGGAGACGGATCCCTGATGCGGTCATGCCAGCGAGAGTGAAGACGTGCGGAAACTATGTCAACAGTCACATTGCCTCTATGGAAGCAGAGGCTGCAGGATACGATGGTGCAATATTCCTGACGGTCAATGGAAGACTTTCGGAGGGCTCTGGAGCCAACATCTTTCTTGTGAAGCACGGGATCTTGGTCACGCCTGGGGTCACGTCTGACATACTTGAAGGCATAACCAGGGAGACTTTGCTCACCGACGGAGCAAGAGAGCTGGGCATTGAGGTATGTGAACGAGATGTTGACAGAACAGAACTATACGCCGCTGACGAGGTGTTCCTCTGTGGAACTGGTCAGGAGATCACCCCTGTCGTCTCAGTGGATCATATAGCGATAGGCAGCGGGAAGGTTGGGTCTTTAACTCGAAAGATACAGAAGTGGTTTTTCGAAATCGTAGAGGGGAAGCAGGCAAAACACTTGAGTTGGCTGACTCCAGTCTACGGCTGACTGTTGAGCAAGAACGGAACGCAGTTTCTTCATCTGTGATCTAGTGAAGATCCTGTCCCTTCTTGTCTGCCGCTGCCAGTCTAGAAGAGAGACTCCATGAACAGTGACAGGAAGTTGAAGATCTCCATTCCGGTAACGATTCCAACCAATTCTTCTCCTACGGTGATGGGAAGACGCATTATGCCTCGACTGGCCATGAGGATGATGGCGTCTCTCAGAGACGTTTCTTCATCAACCGTGATGAGCGGGCTACTCATGCAGGTTTCTACTCTTGTGTTCTTCAAGTCGATTCCGTTGGCGATCGCTTTGGTTAGAAGATCCCGTTCAGTAAATATTCCGACAGGTTTCAAATCTTTTGTGATCACTACGCTGCCGATTCTCTTTTCCCCCATTATTTTTGCGGCCTCGTGGATGGTTTTCTCAGCGTCGATCGTGACGACGGGGCTGATCATAATGTCCTTTATCTTGGGCAGAGTCTTCCTCTCCATGTTAACTTATGGACGCGCGCACTGAAGCATAGCTGGAGAAATGCCCAAAGACTCCTGCAGCTGTCTTCACTCCAGAAGTATTTTGAAGGCAACGTGCCAATATAGTTTATCGTGAAACTCCTCGAATTCGTGGACCATCTGCCGGAGTTTTTCTTCACTTTTCTTCACTTCATCCCACGCAAGAATGTTCTGATAGGCCCGTCTAGGGCAATCACGCATTCGAAATTCCCTGAAGCTTGACTCAAAAGCCTCAATGATCTCTTCCTTCTTCATTTTCACTACGTCATTGTATAGAAGCGCGTTCTGGGCAAACTTCAAGGTCTGACCCAATGCTGTCTTTGCCTTCTCCTCTAGTGGTAGGCTATCTTTTCTCCGATCCCATTGATCCTTCAAGTCGTGCATTGTTTTGATGCTTGTCGTCTTGTGAAGGTCGGGCAGGGGGGCTTTCTCGACGATGGATTCTCCGTATATTGTTCTTGCCGATAGGGTTTCCCATATGGTTGGAACGCTCAGCAGTAGAGATTTTCCGAAAACCCATGACTCATGTATCTCTACACCAGTCTTCTTTGCAACTGTCTCCTTTATGTTTCTCAGCAGCATGTAGTCTTGCGGGCCTCGTGCGTGATCTTCCATTACTAGCATTACGTCTATGTCGCTGAATCCTGGCACATGGTCTTCAACTGAGGTGCTTCCGTACAGAATTACACTCGTCAACCGTTTTCCAAAGTTCTTCTTGCACAACTCAACCAGTAGGTTGGTCGCTTTATCGTACCTATCTTTGAGGGAACGCATCGCTGTTCTCTCTGGCCTCTAACGGTCAGTTTTCCATGTCGAACTCATGTGTTTCCTTTGCAATGTCTAAGAACAAGTCATGTTCGACCTTGTCTAAAGCTTCAACGCCTGTACAAGCCTTTCCCTACTGAACTGAAGGTAAGTCCTATCTTGTGAGAAGACCTCGAGCGTGATCGTTTCGTCATATCCAATGTTTCTTACCTCTTGCAGGATTCTCGCGAAGTCTATTATTCCAGCTCCCAACGGGAGATGCAAATCACCGTAGCCTCCTAGGTTATCTGAGAGATGAATGTGGCCGAGTCTGTCACGGAATCTTCGCAGGTATTCAAAGGAACTGTTCTGGTGTTTCCCTATGTTGGCATGACCGATATCCAACGTGAACCCGAGATCTGGCACCTGATCAAAAAGCTCTTCGAAGTCAGTCATCGTAAACATCTCCTCGTCTAGGTTCTCAATCAACACCTTACATCCCAAATCTCTTGCAGTCGCAACGAAGATGTTCGCAGCTTCCCCGAATTCCTTCAGGGCCCTTTTTCCATCAATCATATGCGTCCCAGCTGTTAGCATAGGTGGGTGGACAGTGATTTTCCTGATTCCCAGTTCGTGGCACATTTCAATGGCCCTCTCAATCTGCTTCCCATGGACCTGCGCAATGCCTATCGATTGATGGTATGGAAAAAAGAATGATTGATGATACGGATGTCCCAGCTCGAAGCGCCATGGAACATGACCTAACAGCTCGATGCCGAGTGATTCAGCGCTGTTGACAATTTCCCGTTTGATTCTACCGAGAATTTCCATAGACGTCTTAGGTTTCTCGACCGTCAATTCCACATAATCAAAACCCAGAGAGGAAAGCGACTGCAACTCTGCCAGTATGTCTTCAGAAGGAGAGTTCATCGCTCCGAATTTCACAATCGATCACCTACCCCGGCCACCTAGCTTGTCCCGCGGGCTATGACAGCGCTTCGAGTTGCCAGGGGACACATTCCAAACAAGAAGGTTTGAATCATTTTCTCACGTTTATCCGCGTCCGTCGAAGCAGCGTTCGACCAGCATACTCAATACATTTTCCCGAAGAATACAAAGCGCCGGCCGGATCATGGTTTTCTGATCTTTGACCGTAGATCAGTCTGTCCGGCCAGCACGCGTGCATTTCTTATGCCCTTTACATTAGTTCTCTGCAATATGGGCATCGATAGGGAGGATTCAAGTCATACGCGACAATCTTTCCGCACTTGGGGCATTTCGTCTCCGGCATAGACATTCACCTCGTGACAAAGCTGGTTCTTTTCGGTCAAATTAAGCTTTCTCTGAGGACAGCGCGCGCTCAGGAAGACTTGTGGTGCTTGCTGATCTGATAGATCTCTTATAGGTTTCACTGAATCATGATTCTGGTATCGGGATGGTCTGCGTGGACAAAGAGCCGGAATATCCAACTGGCCCATTTACGATCGGAGTAAGCGGCGTAGCGGTTGATCAAAACAAGGTTCTCCTCGTACGGATTATGTACGGTCACCGCGGATGGATGCTGCCCGGTGGGTATGCGAAGTCGAACGAAACAATCGGAGAAGCCATTAAACGGGAGATGCTGGAAGAAACGGGGCTTATCGTCGAACCGTTGGAATTAGTGTCTGTGCGTAGCCGAGTCAGAGACCGCAGAAACGACATCTACGTAACATTCAAAGTGAAGGTCTTAGGAGGAGAATTGAGGCCCGACGGCAAGGAGATCGCTGAAGCAAAGTACTTCACTGTGGCCGAGATGGAGAACAGAGAGGATGTTCCGAAGCTCAATCTGGAGATCGCTCGTCACGTATTTGACGGCGAGAAATCGCACTTCACATTGTCAGGCTACAGGCCTGCTCCGGATGAAATGTACGAGCTTTGGCTCTAGCGCGCGCAGGTTCCATAGTGTCTCTTAGCCAATCTTTTCAAGAATCTCTTCGGAATCTTTCCTTTTGTTTTCTCTTCAACAATCGTTGCTCATGGGCTTGGTGGCCAAAGACGAAAGAGGCGCTGCGTCAGGAATCAATGCCACGCTTTGGAGACTACCAAATTCTCTAAGCACCGCAATCGGAGCCGGCTTGATGGAGGCCGGCTTCTTGGCGACACCGTTCTACCTTGCGACACTTCTCTACATCGTTTCCATAGCTGCTTTCTGGTTCTTCTTCAACAAGGCGAGATTGCCTGACGAAATGCGATAGAGGCCCATTGAGAGAAGGCACGCCTTCAACTCTGTGATAACGTATATAGCTACCGCAGAAGAGAAAAGCGACATACGCTTATTAGATCTCAAGGCGAGAAGCCAACTATGATCGAACGTTTACCTACTGGAGTTGACGGTCTAGATCCTTTGATCGGAGGGGGTATTCCAAGAGGAAGCCTTATTCTGCTTGCTGGAGAGCCTGGAACTGGCAAGACGCTGTTTGCATCAAGATTTCTTTGTCGGGGCGCCACTCGATATGGCGAAAACGGCATCTACGTCTCATTTTTGGAAGGAAAGGAGACGCTCATTGCGAATCTCTCTGGATTCTGCGATCAAGACCATGCTAAGCTTGACAAGGATGGAAAGTTTAGGATTCTTGATCTTGTGGCAACGAAAGAAGGCGGCATCTCAGCTACTCTGGAGATAATCTTGGATGAGATACATGCGCTCAAGGCTAAGCGACTTGTCATAGATTCTTTCTCAGCCATGGCTCAAGCCTTCAAGGAGCCCATAGACGCCAGAATTGTACTGCACACAATTCTAAGCTACATGGTCAGGCAGGCCGGGTGTACAACCCTACTCATAGTTGAGACGCCGACTGGAACGAAAGGCTTGGGGCTGGGCATGGAAGAGTTTGTGGCTGACGGTGTCATTGTTCTCGGGAGAAGAAAGATTGCGGGTAGGTTGGTCAGGAAACTGGAAATCATCAAACTCCGAGGAACCAGGATAGACACACCTAGTCACCCGTTCACATTGGAAGGGGGACCCACGGTCATTCCCCCATTCTCACACGAATCATTAGGACAGCTGAAGAGGATGGAGCATGTCCCTGATTCTGATGGCCATTTCTCTACTGGAAACAGATCGCTTGACAAGATACTTGGAGGGTTCCCGAAGGGATCCTTGGTGCTTCTCGAAGCAGGTGAGGCAGTTCCCCTGTCAGCCTATGGTTTTCTGACATATCCCATTGTTGCGAATTTTCTGAACGCCAAATCTCCGCTTGTTGGAATACAGTCTTTGGGAGCTGACCCAGCGATGACCTATGAGAGATGGAAGGCTGTTGCGGGAGAGAATGCGGCATATGGTAGATCTGTTGGGAGACTACGGTTTGGTGCAGAAGAGCAGAGGCCTTACTTGGTCTCTCTGAGGAGCGAGAGGCCTGAGGAGAGAATGGCAGAGTACTTGGAGGCAGGGGCTAGGCTGAGGGAGCAAACTGGGAAGCCCGTCCTATGGTGGGTTGCCCTAGATCACTTTGTCGACATCTTTGGCGCTGAATATGCTGAGAGGGCGTTGAGTGAGCTATCGATGAATGTCATCCGCAACAGAGAACTCGCGGTAGCACTTGCAAAACCTGGATTGGGGGATATCACAAGAAGCGCCAGCAATGTCGCGGCGATTCATCTTCGCGTATTTGACAGAGATGGAGGCGTTCTTCTGTACGGAGTGAAGCCCAGAACTCCCTTATACGCCATGACGGTTGATGTTGAAAAAGGAGCAAGTTCCGTTTCTTTCACTTCCATGGTATAGCTTGATCCACGATTTGATGGATTGACTCGGCGGGTTGGTGGAATCGATTAAGGATGATTTCAAGAGGGCTCTGTTGGAGGCAGTTGACGAGGGGCTTCTTCTCATGGGTGAAGGCTCTAGACATGTGATCTACTATCATGCTGAGAGAAGCCATCATGTGAAACGTGAGGAGATTCCCGAGAAGTATGAAGCCTTCCACGAGGGTCTACAGGCGCTTCTAGGGACAGGGGCCAAGGTTCCTGAGAAACTGATCGCCAAGAAGCTCTACAACAAGCTTGGCTTGAGCTTCATAGACGGCAAGAACTGGACACTGGTCGACTATATCAAACACGCAAAGAGAACCTAGCCTGTTCGAGCGTGCTCTGTCAACGAATTCCTCTCAAACCTGTTTCTGGCCTGGAGCAAGCTTCTGACTCAATTCATATATCTCACACGAACCGTATGAAACCGTCGAGAGGTAATGGGCCAAGAAAGACTGTGCGAGATATTGGGAACCGCAGGGAGTATCTGGTTTTCAGTCAGCTTGTTCCTCTTCATTGTTTCGCCGAGCGATAGGTTGTCCCTCTTCTGGATGATTAATATTGCAGTTGGCACAGTCTTTTTTCTTCTGGCCGGAGTCTGGAAGAAGAGACTCCGCAAAACAACAAGCTAGGGAAGCAGAGCCAAGCCCCGTACTGAGGGAGCGTAGCGCGCGCTTAGCGCTTACCAGTTCAATGTCGATCTTCTCAGTCTGACGTTGCAGTACGGGCACGTGGACTGGTATTCAGAGAACTGAATTCTACATTTAGGGCAGTAATAGGCCATTGCAAGGTCGTTCATACGGGTGCGCATCGAGTATTTAGATTAGAGAAGCACTTTCTACGAACTGGGTTCCCCAACGCAATTAATCCGAAGCCGTCAGACGTGCGCGCTGCTGGATAGTCAGCCGGAACGATAGTTATTGCCCATTACGAACATCCGCAATAAGCTCGAATAGCGCGCGAATGTAACAAGACTCTCCATGATGAACACGGATGTCATAGTCACTGTGACAGCTGACTGGAGTGTTGAGCCGGTTGATGGACCGAGCGCCGGGGCCGCAATTACATTGGCAATAATAGCAGCAGTTAGAAACCAGACTCTTCGAAAAGACGTCTTCGTGTCCAGAACAATCAATCCCAATCAGACCATAGGGCCGGTCGGAGGATTGGAGTACAAGGCTGTGGCAGCAGCGGAGAAAGGTGCGGCAATATTTCTTGTTCCCAAGGGACAAAGCGTGGTGACTGTGTACAAGCCTGTTGAACTGACCTCTACCCAAGGCGTGAGAGTAATCGCTTACGAAATCACGAAGGTTGATTTGGAGAGCCTGCTCAAAGAACGTGGCTACCGAGTCACTGTTGCAGAGGTCTCAACTATCCAAGAGGCTTATTTCATCTTCACAAAGTAACTGCCAGTGCCAGATAGCGCGCGCCCGATTATTCAAGGACGGTCATTCGCTTTTTCCTATATCAGTCGGTGATCTTCCTTTACGGTGGCTAAGACTACGTGCGTATTGGTTCTCTCCACAAACGGCATGGCAAGTAAGCCCTTTGTGAAGTCGCTCAGCTCTTTTCTATTCTTGAACTTGGCAATTGCTATTGCGTCCGTAGACCCGGTCACATCGTAGACAGCACATACATTCGGTATCTTTCCGATTTGTTTCTCCATTTCCAGCAACTTGCCCTTGGAAACGGTTATCTCTGTTACGACGGTCAGTTCGTAGCCAAGTCTTTCATGGTCGAGTACAGCAGAATATCCTTTGATTATTCCCTCTTGCTTCATTCTTCTTATCTTGGCTATGACGGTTCCAACTGAGACTCCTGTCTTCCTTGCCATTTGCCTGCTGGAAACTCTTGCATCCACCAAGAGATTCTCTAGAATCTTGACATCTGTCTGATCCAACTCCGCCGACACCCTCTGCTTTCTATACATTCCTCCAACCACCAGGCGTTTTGATGAACACCTGTCTAAGAATCATCAGCGCAATCTTATATATGTTTATGGAGTATTCCTCTGCCATGGCATACGACCGAACCGGAAAGCCAGAAGCATGGGCACCAGACATCGGGCGCAAAGAGCAGGTAAGAGCAGATCTGAGCGGAGTTGCGCGCGCGAGGTAGGACAGTTGCTGAATGGAGAAATAGACATCGAAGAAATCTCTCCGCCGAGGCTTTTCACAGTAATGGGTGTGGCTTCAATATACGCCACGATTGCTGAAGATGGTTTCGAAAAGATTAGCGCCGCACATTAGATCAATATAACACCTCTCATTTGGTTGCGTTTCTATGGCGATTGATGAGAAGAAAAATCGACGAGTGTCCGAGCACTATGTGAGGTATCACATCGAAACAAAAGAAACTCCTCCGTTGGCCAATCTGCCTTCAAAATTCAAAATAAGACGGCTCAACAACTGTCTTGACGTTGGGGAATGCGCCGAAGTCTCCATATATGAAGTCCATAAAATGATGGCGGAGAAGAAAATCTCAGAGCCTATTGAAGATCGATGCCGGGGATGTTTCCTCTGCTACCTGAGATGCCCTGAGAATGCTATCATCATGCAAATGAATCCGGAATTCAAGAAACTGGGGAACTCCTATTTTACTCCTGAGAGAATGGAAACAATCTATTTTGAAGCGGAAACAGGCAGGGTTCCCGTATCTGGAACCGGGTACGGAGGGCCTTTCTCAGGAAAAGGCTTCGATGGCATGTGGTTCGACTTCTCTGAGATCGTCAGACCGACAAGAGATGGAATCCACGGAAGAGAGTATATCTCAACTTCGGTGGATCTGGGAAGAAAACCTGCATATCTGCAGTTCAGCAAGGATGGGAGACTGCTTTCAGACAGTCCAAGAACCATAGAGATTCCCATACCGATGATTTTGGATGCTCCACTCGCGTGCGGAAACAAGGAAAACCTTCTATTGAGTCTAGCGAAAGCGGCTACTAAGCTTGAGACTTTTGCCATCGTCGATGCCAGAGATTACTCTTCGGATCTTCTGCCTTTTAAGTCAAATCTGATACCGAGAATTCGCGCTGACGAGGTGGATCAGTTTGCGGATCTGACTGGAATCTCAAGAATAGTGGAAGTTGACTTCAAGAATGACTACGATGCGATGGATCCGATTGAGAACGTAAGAAGAAGGAACCCATCCGCCCTGATATCCTCTCGTTTTCCTTATGATGAGAGGTCTTGTGAGCAGACTGAAGCCTTGGTCAAGATTGGGAGCGACATAGCACACTACTACGTAGAAGAGGAGATCGTTGAGAAAGATCCAGACATACTCAAGAGGGCCATACAATCAGTTCACTCCTATCTCGTTGACAGAAACATTCGAGATTCCATTACTTTGGTTCATGGGGGAGGAATAGCTGAGGTGGCGCATGTTTCCAAGTCAATGATTGTGGGAGCGGATGTGGTTTCGGTTGGACTTGCCTACCAGATCGCATTGGGATGCAGAGTCTGCTATGGAGACAAACACGCATCAGACTGCAGGATGGGAGTGAAGGCCGAAGAAACCGAACTGGCCATTCAGCGAATCACAAATCTGATGGGATCATGGAGGGACCAACTCCTAGAAGTCTTGGGAGGAATGGGACTACGTGAAGTAAGAAGGCAGAGAGGCGAAATTGGCAGAGCGATATTCCATGAAGATCTTGAGAAGAGAATCTTCGGGGGCGGAGAATAATGCAAGGACAATCTCTTCTCTTTTTAATGCCAGAAACGAAGCCCGCACCTAAGATCTACCAAGAGAAAAAGGAGAATACCATAGAAAAGTATGAAGTCACAATAGATAGAACCAAGTGCAATACGTGCGGTGCTTGCATAGAAGCTTGCACAGCATATATCGGGTCCGCACAAATCAACTATGAGGCTTTTAGCAAAACGGACGGATATTTTCGCGTCCATAACTCAAACTCTTCTTGCAGTGGATGCTTGAACTGCGTGAAGTGCTGTCAGCATGGGGCACTCTCAGTTCAGTTGAGCCCACAGTATCTTGCTCTGGGTGACCCGCGTTGGACAGCTGATTTGATACTGTCAACATGGCGGCAGGCCGAAACGGGAAAATCCTCGGGCAAATATGAGGATAGAATTGGAGACTCCGGCGGAGGCTTCGACAGAATAAGATTCGAGTTTGAGTTGACCAAGGAACCAAGCCCCAATGACAAATCGCTGTGTGAAATGGATACTTCAATAGTACTGAACAAAAGAAGAGACGGGAGGCCAGAGATAGAGCTGCCCGTTCCAGTCTATGGGGGAGATATGTCATTTGGCTCGGTTAGTCTGAATGTCATGCTTTCAAGAGCAATGGCCGCCAAAGCTTGGAACATCTTCACTAGCACAGGGGAGGGAGGCTACCCAGACGAGCTGATTGCTTACAAGGACCACGTGATAACGCAGGTTGCCACTGGTCATTTTGGTGTGAACGCCGAAACCATCAAAAGAGCAAGGATTGTTGTGCTAAAGTATGCTCAAGGCGCCAAGCCAGGTTTGGGTGGTCACCTGCTTGCTGACAAGGTCACCCCCGAAGTTGCAAGGATCCGCGAAGTAGTCCCGAACATAAGCTTGTTTTCTCCTTTCCCATTTCACAACGTCTACTCTGTTGAAGACCACTATCGCCATGTTCAGCTATTCAAAGACATGAATCCCCAGGCTCTTGTCTCCGTCAAAGTCTCTACGCCCACAGACGTTGATATGGTCGCAATCGGCAGCTACTATGCTGGAGCCAACATCCTGCAGATAGATGGCGGTTATGGGGGAACCGGAGCTGCTCCAGACATAGCTAAGAAAAACATTGCCATGCCAATCGAATATGCAATCCCCATCGTCCACAGCTATCTGGTCAAAGAAGACGTAAGGGACGAAATAACGATAATGGCTAGTGGTGGGATTCGAACAGCTTTTGACGTTGCCAAAGCAATCGCCTTAGGCGCTGACGGAGCAGTCATCGGAACTTCTGAACTGGTTGCCCTAGGATGCAAGAGATGCGAGAACTGTGAAAGGGGCAGAGGCTGTCCGTCGGGAATTGCAACAACTGACCCAGTACTAATGCATTCAATTGATCCAACTTGGGGAGCCCAAAGAATAGTCAACATGTATCATTCGTGGAAAAAACAGTGGGACTACATTCTGTCGAGACTTAGCCTTGAGAACATCAGAGAACTCCGCCCGAAAGATGAGGTCAAGTTCAGGAAAGGCCGATTCAACAACCTCGTTCATCTCGACCACCTTGGATGATTAACATGAATGAGTTGATTGACAGAATAATCGCCTCAAGACAGAGTCTAGACAATAAGCAGTGGAATTTCCACAACTGTGACAACGTGGCTGAGGGCGGATGCGGTGTTCTGGGCGTATCTAGCTCCGTACCAGTAGAAGGCAGGTACTTACTCCAGCCAATGACGCAGATGCATAACCGAGGCAACGGAAAAGGTGGCGGCATAGCAGCAGTAGGCCTTTCTGCGAGTCAACTCGGAGTTTCGTCAAAAACGCTTGAAGAAACCTACATTATGCAAGTCGCGTATCTCGACCCGGGAGTGAGAAATGAAGTAGAGGCAGAATTCATAGATTCACGCTTGAATGTTGAATTTTCCGAAAGGACCAACACGATTGAGAACTACAGAGACATCGGATTGGAGGTGAAACCTCCAGATGTCTGGCGATATTTCGTGAGAGTCAAGGAAGGTAGGCTGGCGGAGTTTGTTAAGAGAAATGGTCTGGATCGACTTGACGTAGGAAGAGCGGAGGACGAATTCATCTATCAGAACAGCTTTGAGCTAAACAACAGATACTACGCGTCCCTCGGTGACAAAAAGGCCTTTGTTCTCTCTCATGGAAAGAACATGATCGTGCTGAAAATCGTTGGCTATGCCGAGCAGGTTCTAACGTACTATCAACTTGAAGACCTCCAAGCCAACGTCTGGATCGGTCATCAAAGATACCCCACAAAGGGAAAGGTCTGGCACCCTGGAGGTTCTCATCCATTCATAGGATTACATGACATATTGGTACACAACGGAGATTTCGCCAACTATCACTCGATAACTGAGTATCTCAAACAGAGGAAGATGTATCCCCTGTTCCTGACAGATACCGAAGTTGCTGCACTGTACTGGGATCTTTTGACAAGAGTGTACGAATACCCGCTGGAGTACGCAATTGAGGCCATTGCCCCAACAACCGAAAGAGATTTCGCAATGCTTCCAGAGGAAAAGAAAGCAATCTATAAGGCGATTCAGGCAACACAGATCCACGGCTCACCAGATGGCCCCTGGTTCTTCATAATCGCAAGAAACGACCGCACTAAGAAGCGGTTTCAGCTGATTGGCATAACCGATACCTCAATGCTAAGGCCGCAAGTTTTTGCACTTCAGGAAGGAGAGGTAAAGATAGGTCTCATAGCTTCAGAGAAACAGGCCATTGATGCTATGCTACGAAGCTTGGCCAATGATGACAATAGATTTCGTCCAGTCGCTGACATGTATTGGTATGCCAGAGGAGGCAGCCATACCGATGGAGGCGCCTTCATCTTCACGATTGACGAATCAAGAAGTCTGACGTGTACAGATAAATTCGGAAAGGTCATCTCAACCACTGTGCCTCGACACCATGGAGAGAAAGCAGACCGCGACACCAGATCCCGCTCAGATATAGTTGAGAAATTGTCTGACCGGCATAAACCTATCGAGTTCTTTGACCATGTCGCAAGAAACATCAAAGACTGGGATCTCGACGAAATCTGTTCCCTCGCAGAAAAGTTGGCGAACTATGGGCATAGGGGTGACGAGGAAAGGTCCATTGCTATCAGTATTCTCACTCTGCTTATCGATAGAAGATACGACATGGGAGACAAGAGGAGGAGCGACATACTCCCCGTACTGGAGGAACAGCTCTACAATGTCTTCAGCTCTATACCTTCCATAACATCGGTCAAAGGCAGCGAGTACTGCTTGATTAACTGGGATAGTAGAAGCAAGCTAAGAAAACCGACGAATGCAGACCAAACCTTGACTATTGATGTGTCAGGGTTCCCGCCTGAAGGGCAAGAGGGAACTTGCCAGTTTCTGGACAAAGCATGCGAGCTCGGATGGAAGAGGATTGTTGCTTACAACTTTACAGGGCAAAGAAACTTCGGTGCCGGTCTCGTCACGAGAGATAGGGTTAAGATTGATGTGTACGGCAGAGTTGGAGACTGCTTGGCCGCGTTTGCAGATGGCCCGGAAATTTATGTCCATGAAAGTGCCCAAGACTCCGTTGCTTATTGTTTCAAATCAGGAAAACTGGTCATTTTTGGAGATGCTGGCAAAGCATTCGAGTACGGGGCCAAGGGCGGTGTCGCATACGTCCTAGGCGATCTCGTAGATAGACCATTGATCAATGCCGTCGGCAGCGCCACCGCAGTGATAAACGGTTCATGTAAAGACTACATGGGCGAATCCTTCATGGCAGCAAACGGACTCATAGTCCTGAACGGCATAGGGTTCGCGAATGGCAGAATCTTGGAACAAGAGACCCCCTATCATGGTGGCAACCTGTTCCCACTGGCTGCCGCGGGCGCAATATACTTGAGAGATCCGCGAAAGACAGTTGGTGACGATCAGCTTAATGGTGCAAAAATCCTCAATCTTTCAAGTGAAGACTGGAAGAGGATTGTGCCATTTCTAGAGGAGAATGAGGAACTGTTTGGCATAAAGGTTGAAGATCTCCTGAGTGTCGATGGGACTGTAAGAAGACCTGAAGAAGTCTATAGAAAGGTTGTTCCTGTCGAAGTGGCAGCTCTGTCAAGATACGACCGAGGCATGTGAGCTAGGGTGCTTAACTCATATGATGTGGTGGGGCGAGTGGGATTTGGACCCACGAGATTTTGGAATTCTCCAAAATCTCTAACGGACTTTGAACGATTCCTCAGCGTTGACTTACAACTAGGTCCTTTGACGGTTGCAGCTCATAGGCGAAAGATCAAACGGTTCGTTGATTGGCTTGGTAAGTCGCCGCTTGATCTGTCTGTCGAAGACATTCGGAGATACCTAGAGTTTGAGAAAGAGAGAGCAGCGCCTAAGCACTATGTGAACATTCTGAGCGCCTTACGCCGTTTCTATCGTGACTTTCTAAGACGACCTGATCTTGTTGAATCATTCGTCTTTCCACAGATTCCACTTAAACCCGTTCAAGTCCCTACCATAGAGGAATTGCGCAAGTTCTTCGTAATTCTCAAAGATGATAAATGGCGGGCCTTGTTTCTAATGTTCGCAAGCTCTGGACTACGATTTTGTGAGTTGTTTGGACTAGAGAAAAGCGACATTGATCTGAAAACTCGTAAGATCGTTCCTCAGCCTCACAAAACTGGAAGAACAAAGAATTCTCCACATTTCACATTCTTCAATCAAGAAGCCTCAGAGCATTTGGCAAGATACCTGAGCAATCGTCGTGACAATGATCCAAGGCTTTTCAAAATCTGCATACCAGCGTTTCGCCGTGGATGGAAACGCGCTGCTAGGAGATCTGGCGTAGAAGTCTACCCGCAAGGCTTACGGCGTTGGTTCTGTCAGACTTTGACCGATAAGGGCGTCAATGATCGATACATAGATTTCCTCGTTGGAAGATCACCAAGAAGCATTTTGGCAAGACACTATTCTGACTTTAGCGTGGAACGATTGCGAGAAGCCTACGACAAGGCAAACCTAACCGTGTTAGCGTAGCTAACCTGTCCTAACCTAAACCCCCCTCTTTTTTCTAAGTCAATCTACTGAAAGAAGAAAAAGACAATAAGAACGGTTGCCTACTACGACTTGGGTAGGCAATGTTATCCTCACTTAAGCGGAGACTACGAGGATTCTGGCGATTCAAAGATTTCGTTGTTGAAACGGGATCTCTTGCGATTCTCGTTCTCTTGTTAGACGCACTGGGCAAGTATACACTATTTACAGTGACTTTGGAAATAAAGATAATCTTTGTCCTGATTGGTTTGTTCGCATTATACTTGAGAAAACAAGGACGAGAGCAAGAGGTTATACTCAATGAATTTGTGGATATTGTGGGTGGTTACCAACATATGATCAACCCAGATGAACCAGAATCGCTTATTCAGTTGTCAACACAATTCCGTGTTGTGGAGCCTCAGGAGAGACACGACGCTTTTCAACGGCAATTGTTGTCTGTGGGTAGTTTGATCGACCATTGGTGTAGCTCTATTCGAAGTAGGTTGACATTATTAGACAAGGAAACTCCAATCGGAGAAATAGCCAGTATTGCCAAGGATTTCAACGATCTCGTGAATTCGTATCAGAACGAAGTTGTCAAACCTGTAATCGGAGAAGTCAACAGGGGGCCCATTGCTAAAGGATGGCTTGGAAGATTCGACAAATTCCGACTGATTTATAATGACTGGGTTCGTGATGCAAACGGATTCAGTCAAAAGCTGGGGAATTTGTCTGGGGGTAGATACCTACACGCCGAATTCATAACCGAGCCAATAACTTCTCGGGAAGTGGGTTAGTTATCCGAACCGAGGCTTGAATAGTCTACGAGAAGAAATGACAGCACTCCCAGTAGTGTGTTGCCATAGTATAGGAAAGGTTTCCCTTGCTCTTCTTTCTGATCTGTGGCGTCCTTACTATTAAGTAACGTCACTTAATAGTGGTAGTAATAGTAGACGAAAAGAGGCTGAGGGCGTAGAGCGTCATATGTCATATGTTTTGGAGGAGAGACTTGAGCAGATTCTTGCGAGGCTTGATAGGATTATAGATACTCTCAAGCCTGATAGGATCTATGATCTGGATTCTGTCGTTCTGAGACTTGATGAGATTGTTGCGAGGCTTGGTAGGAGACGGCCAGATACTTCTGACAACGAGCTTCTAGTGGATTTAGAACCAATGATGATGTATGTTTTAGAGCAGACTGTCGGTACGACACTTGATAGTATTAGGGATACACTTGATACGATTGCGGATACTCTTGACAAGGTTCTAGCGAAGTCAAAATGCCAGAGGTGAGCGATTAGAACCGTTCCGTCATAGCGCCTGGCTAGTAGGTAAATGGAGCGACGATTGAATCTAATGGACTTGTTTCCGATCACAAGACATACCACTGGGATACA
Organism: Candidatus Bathyarchaeota archaeon; assembly: GCA_022865705.1. GTDB lineage: Archaea > Thermoproteota > Bathyarchaeia > 40CM-2-53-6 > JALHTG01 > JALHTG01. The sequence continues at coordinate 43,000 of JALHTG010000056.1, forward strand.
GACAATAAGGAAGAGACGTGCGCGCGCCAGCTTCTTGCTAAACTCTTTCGCTTAACATGAAGATGTATGCTTGGTTTTGGCAAGAGAACGGATGAGCTTTACACTCACTCATGCGGCTCTTGAGGAAGAGTCATTGAATGAGTGTAAGGCTCTGTATGA
>JALHTG010000057.1 GCA_022865705.1 Candidatus Bathyarchaeota archaeon
TCCCTGCTCCAATGCAGACATGGCTGCTCCTGAACAGACTGCCGCGATTATGGCCCTTGCGTAGTCAAATCCTTCCATCGCTAGGTAGAATCCCCTAGTCTCTTCGCCTACAAGATTTGAGGCAGGCACCCGCACATTATCCATCTTGAAGCCACCTGTTGAGATGCCGCGTCTTCCCATGTCATCTATGATGGTGTAGCTTATGCCACTGGTTCCCTTCAGCGGAACATACAGGAAACTCATTCCTCTGGTCCCTTTTTCTGGCGCCGTCTTGACCAATGTCAGGAATCCTCCTCCGTCTTCAAGCTGCTCCATGACCTCTTTGACGCCGCTGATGTACATCTTCTCGCCGTTGATCACGTATTCGTCTCCGACCCGCTTGGCAACAGTCTTCATGCCAGCCAAGTCGGATCCGGCATCCGGCTCAGTCGTTGCTATCCCTAGGAAAGACTTTCCTCTAGACAGGCTAGGGAACACCTTTCGTTTGGTTTCCGTCTTCCCATATGTGTTCAATACGTGGCCCCAAGAAGCCGGGACGAGGTAGTAGACTGCGGTGGCACATGTGATGTCGGCCCGGCCAAGCTCTTCTCCAGCAATTCCAGCCAAAATGGGATCTGCTCCCGCGCATCCGAACTCTGGGGAGGCAGTTATGCCCATCAGGCCCAGTTCAGCCATGCCTTTGATTATGTCATTGGGGATTTGCCCTTTTTCCTCTATGTCTCTCATGACTGGTGCGATCTTCTTCTGAGAAAAGTCTCTCACTGTTCGTCTGAACAGCTCTTGTTCTTCGCTGAAAGTGAAGTCAAGCATTCTCAAATCACTGGTGCCCATTTGTCAGACACCCGTATATATAAATGGGGTATCGATTGTTTCGACAGTTCGATTTCGAATAGACTATTATGCCAAGAAACGCACAATGAATCTGGTTCGTAGAAAGGAGCTCATTCAATTGGAGAAGCGCCGCGTACTAATGATCATATGTGATGGAATGGGAGATAGAGCGGAGAGGAGGAGGGAATTTCAAACCCCTCTCAGCATAGCCAAGAAATCAAACATGGATACATTGGCGAAGAGTGGATCGGTAGGATTGATGGATCCAGTTGCTCCTGGCGTGAGACCTGGAAGCGATGTTGCACACCTGGCGATTCTGGGCTATGACCCATACAAGTTTTACACTGGCCGCGGTGGGCTTGAGGCTGTGGGTGCAGGCATGCAAATTGATCAGGGCGATATCGCTTTTCGATGCAACTTCGCAACCGTGGACACGAAGATGGTAGTCAAAGACAGACGAGCAGGGAGAGCCACCTACGGAAGAGATGAGCTTGCAAGGGTTCTTAGTGAGGTGAAGCTCAGCGATCCAGATATCTCATTTGAGTTTGTGCCCACCGTCGAACATAGAGCAGTTCTGGTTTTGAAAGGCAAAGGCCTGTCGAGGGGAGTCTCCGGTACTGACCCTCATGTTGAGGGACTAGCTGTTCCAAGATCTGTGCCTGAAGATGCAAGTCAGGAAAGCAAACGCACAGCTGCAATCCTAAACGAGTTCACTGACAAGTCTTACAATGTGCTCAGAGACCATCCGATCA
>JALHTG010000058.1 GCA_022865705.1 Candidatus Bathyarchaeota archaeon
CAACACCTCAGCATGTTAAGGCAGCGAGATTGCTTGAGGCACATGGAATAGAGATCCGCCCAGGAGATCTGATAGCTTTCGTCAAGACTAGAGGAGATCCGGGAGTGAAACCCGTGCAGTTGAACCCGTCATGGCAAGAGATAGATGTTGAGAAGTATCTCGAATATCTCGAGTCCACTTTTGATCAGGTTTTGGATGCACTGGAGATAGATTTTGGCGGGCTGGTTGGCGGGACGAAGCTGGAATCGTTCTTCGGTGCGGGCGCCTGAACTTCTTTGTCTGAAAGTGACTACGGTGTGGGGCCTTCAAAGAGGATAGCGAGAAAAGGCCGTAACTATGCTCCGCCTTGAATTGCGTTTGTTCCAAGCTCAAACGCCTTGAGGTTCTTGTCCACGGTGTTTGGAGGCACCGTCACGCGGATCGCGTTTCTTGCGGCGTCAGCACTGACCATGTTCGTCAATTTGACCATGGCGCCTAACATTACCATGTTTGCATAGTTTCTTGAGGCAAGATTCTGCTCCGAGTACTTGGTTGCAGGAATCCTCCATACCTTCTCTAATGTTGGCGAGACGAGTCTGACAAGGTCAGAGTCGACAATGACTTTCGACTCTTTGCCGAGTCGTTCTTCGTGACGATTCAATGCAGCCTGAGTCATTGCAACCAACACGTCCACCTCCTCAGTCTCTGGAAAGCCTATCTTTCTGGGGGAGATTACGACCTGACTTTCAGCAGGGCTTCCCCTCGTTTCTGTTCCGTAGCTCGGAGCTTGCGTAGCGAATTTTCCGTCATACATGACCGCCGCCGTTCCCAGAACCGTCCCGAGAAGCACAATACCTTGCCCACCCATGCCCGCAATCAACACTTCGAAGCGTTCTTTCTTGTTCAACTTGTTATCTTTCCCCTCATCGTCTTCAGATTGCTAAGAAGACCTGGCTTCTCGATGTTCACGAATTCCCCGACAACAATTCTTCCGGTCAATTCCTTTTCCTTCAGGTCCTTAGCTCTTGAGATTGGAATTGAATTCTCCTGGAACCAACGGAGCATTCTCGTGCCTTCATCGATGCCGATTCTTCGTCCAAAGATTGATGGACACTGGGTAACTACTTCGACAAAAGAGAAGCCTTCCTTGGGAAGAGCCTTCTTTATGGCCTCTTTCAGCTGAACTGCGTGATAGGTTGTCCATCTAGCCACGTAGGATGCACCGGAAGCTGTGACTAGCTTTGACACATCCAGAGGATATTCAAACGATCCGAACGGGGTAGTGCTTGTCTTTACGCCGAATGGCGTGGTCGGTGCCACTTGCCCTCCAGTCATCCCGTAGATCATGTTGTTTGCCATGATGACGGTCGTATCGAGATTCCTCCTTGCTGATTGGACTAGGTGATTCAATCCAATCCCTGCCATATCTCCGTCTCCTCCAAAAACCACCACTTTGAGTTCAGGCCTGACCAAACTTATTCCAAGTGCGACTGTGAGGCTTCTTCCGTGGGTGGTATGGATTGTGTCCGCCCGAAAGTGAGGAGAAGGAATCCAAGCTGAGCAGCCTATTCCGCTGCAGAAAACGAACTGCCTGAGATCTTCATACCCCATTTCATCAACCGCTTTCAAGAAACAATTCATTATTATCCCAAGGCCGCACCCGGAACAGAATGTTGAAGGGAGAACTTCCTCTCGAAGATATCGCCGTGCGAAGTGAACATTGTGGCTCAAAAGCATCACCTTTGCACCATTCTTTGGATGACTGATGATATCTCTAGAGGAGTGAAGTTCAACCCTCCACTCACTTTGTTAAGCGGGATCACCCTTGTTCTTTCGGGGACTACCCTTTGGATCTCTAGCGAGAGCTGCCCTAGATTCATTTCAGGGACCAGAATGTTGCGGGCGACTTCGGCAAGATGACAGACAGCCTCTTCAGGAAAAGGCCATATTGTTCTAAGTCTCAGATGCCCTACCCGAATCCCGTGGCCGGCTACGAGCTCAATCGCGTCATAAACAGCTCGTGATGTGCACCCATATGATACTATTCCAATATCACATTCTTCCATTCCAGTTCCTTCGAAATCGGCGAGTTTGCTCCTGTCTCGTTTGATCTTGAATACCAGACCTTCCACAAGCTTCCTGTGAATCTCCGGGTCTACAGTTGCTCTGATGCCGGCAGAGTCGTGGGTTGACCCTGTCACGCTTACGGCCACTCCTTTTCCCAATGGAGGCATTCCCTCGGGTATCTCGCTGCCTGATGAGAAGAAAGGAGGCTGAAGGATCTCTTTTCTATTCTCAATTTCCAATCGCTCAGGAACGTCGATTCTTTCTCTCAGGTGTGCGATTATCTCATCTGAAAGGAGGATTACTGGTGTTCTGTACTGCTCAGAGAGATTGAACGCTCTGACCGTCAGAGTGAACATTTCCTGCACAGAGTTCGGCGCCAGAGCTATGATCTCATGGTCACCATGTGTTCCCCATTTGGCCTGCATGATGTCACCTTGACCACATTTCGTAGCCTGCCCAGTGCTTGGCCCGGCTCTCTGAACATCTACTACGACGCAGGGAGTCTCTGTCATAATGGCGAGACCGATGTTTTCCTGCATCAGACTGAAACCTGGTCCCGAGGTTGCGGTCATTGACTTGACACCTCCCCAGCTAGCACCTATGACAGCTCCCATTGAGGCAATCTCATCTTCCATCTGGATGAACACCCCGCCAAAATGGGGCATTCTGCGGGACATCCATTCAGATATCTCGTTGGCGGGGGTGATGGGGTACCCTGCAAAGAATCTACATCCAGCTGCGAGCGCACCTTCTACACATGCAACGTTCCCTTGCCAGAAGTAGGTTCCTGGCTTTGTCGTAGTCAACTCTGTCAGCATTTTTCTTCTGCTACTCGATTTCGCATTCGAAGATAAGTCTTTTCAAAGACGCACGATCGGCTTAGCGCGTGCTATTGCGCTTCGGTCAATCTTTTGAGGGAAAGAGATACACTATAGACGTGATGTGAGGTATTTGTCATCGCCGAGAGTAGTCGCGGACACGAGAGAGGGGCCGTCAGGTGTTCCCGGCATTTTGAGGGATCTGGGAGCAAGAGTGGAATTACGGCTTCTAGATGTAGCAGATTATGTGATAGGAGACAGGGCTATTGAACGGAAAACGATTGATGATTTCGCTTCCTCACTGTTCTCTGGGAGACTTTTTGAGCAAGCCAAGCGACTGGTTGAGTCATATGTTAGCCCCGTCATGGTTATTGAAGGGGACCTTAGAACAGCTTTACAGAAGATTTCTCGGCCAAGAGTTTTTTGGGGATCACTGGTTTCACTTGTTCTGCAATATGAAATACGGCCATTCTTCACGCCAGATAAGCAACATACCGCAGAACTCATCTTTACCTATGCGGTCCATCTTTCCCGAAGGAGGAGAGAGATCCCACCATTCATTGCCAGGAAGCCACGAATATCGACAGATGCTCAGGCTCAACTATTGATTGTGGGAAGCCTGCCTTCGATTGGACCGAGGCTGGCTTTGAGGCTTCTAGAGCGCTTTGGTACTGTTCGGAGAATATTTGAGGCGACGCGGTCCGAGTTGGCTGTGCGAGGAGGCATAGGAGGAGCCAGAGCTCAAAGGGTGGCATCTGTTCTTGATCTCCCGTATCGACACGTTCGTGTTTTAGGACGACAAACAACTTTGAGACCGGAAGAATAAAAAGCGAACCAACATGCCTAGGGATATGCTAGGTAGGCCACATGCGGCTCCTGGAATTCACCGATGCGGCGGAAGAAATTCTCAAGGATGCAGGAGAATCCATCCGGGCCATACCTGTCGATCAGATTGAAGAGATGGTGGATGTCCTCCTCGAGGGATTGAAGAGGAAGATTCTGATAATAGGCACGGGCAGAAGTGGCCTTGTCGGCCGTTCTTTTGCAATGAGGCTCATGCATCTTGGATATGATGTTCACGTCTTGGGAGAGACCATCACGCCCGCAATTGGAAAAAATGACATCGTTGTTGCTATATCAGGATCAGGAGCCACAGTGCTTCCAGTAACCTCTGCAAGGATCGCAAAGAAGGTCGGGGCGTTAATAATCGCCATCACGTCGAGGCCCAAGTCCCCGTTGGGGAAGCTTGCTGACCAGGTTGTGTACGTCAAGGCAAAGTCGAAGGCTGCTAAGCAAAAAGACTTCTTCCTCAGGCAATTAGTTGGAGAGCACGAGTCTTTGGCGCCCTTGGGAACCATGTTTGAGATATCTGCCACAATCTTCCTCGACAGCCTAATCGTCGAACTGATGCGCCAATTGGGAAAGACTGAGGGAGAACTAAGGGCACGACATGCGACTCTTGAAGGTTTGTAAAGACCCGTTCCTCTGAGCACCAATGGAACCTGAACCCGGGGAAGCGCGCTCCAGCCTTCTCTACCATAGATAAGATCCTGGCGTCAATGCTTATCTACAAAATCCCACTTGCATGTTCTGATGACCAAGGAATGTCAGTCCTCATCAAGAATTGTGACTGGATTGTAACTCAGAACCCTTCCCGAGAGGTTCTCAGAAATTGCTCAGTCCGAGTAGAAGGCACGAAAATTACAGAAATTGGCAACCTGCATGGAGATGCTGAATATGTGATTGACGGATCGAGAAAGATCTTGCTTCCTGGCCTAGTCAATACTCATACGCATCTCTCGATGACCCTGATGAGAGGGTTTGCGGATGATATGCGTCTCCAAGAGTGGTTGGAGACTAAGATTTGGCCTTTAGAACAGAAACTGACTGGTGACATATGCTATCATGGAGCCTTGTTGGGTTGTCTTGAGATGATTAGGACAGGCACAACTTGTTTCATGGACATGTACTTCTTTCTTAAGGACGTTGCACGAGCCGTCGAAAAGGCAGGTCTTCGAGCAATCCTTTCTCACGCCATGATCGACCTCTTTGATTCGAAGCGATCGGAGAGCCAAAGACGAATCACTCAAGAAGCCCTCGATTTCATCAAAAGCCTCCAGAGTAGTCGCATAGGTTTTGCCATGGGGCCCCATGCCCCCTATACATGTTCGGAGGAGTCACTTTTATGGTCGAAAGAAGTGGCAGAGAGAGAACGTGTTCCGATTCACACACACATCGCTGAAACCAGACATGAGCAGGCCCAGTTCGAGAAAGAAAAGGGAATGAGTGAAGTAGAATACCTTGCCAAAATCGGATTCCTTTCGCCCAGGCTGGTTGCGGTCCACAGCGTTTTCCTCACTGGAAAGGATGTTGAGTTGTATGCCAGGAACCAGGTCAAGGTTTCGCATTGCCCAGTATCGAATATGAAACTCGCGGGAGGCGGAGTTGCACCTCTTAGCGAGATGTTTGCCCAACATGTGAATGTGTCACTAGGAACAGACGGAGCAGCAAGCAACAACTGCCTCGACATGTTTGACACCATGAAATTCTGCGCATTGGAGGCTAAGGCACACTACTGGGATCCGACAGTATTGCCCGCGCAACAGGTACTTGATCTTGCTACGATCGAGGGAGCCCGGGCTCTCGGCCTTGAGAAAAAGGTCGGTAGCATAGAGGTAGGGAAAGAGGCCGACCTGATACTAGTAGATCTCAAGTCTCCGAATCTGGTGCCGATTCATGGTAGGAGTACGGTTGTTTCAGATCTAGTCTATGCGACCAAAGGAATGAATGTTGATTCTACCATAGTACAAGGAAAACCGCTTATGATAAATCGTAACTTGCTTACGCTTGACGAAGACAAAGTCATGGAAGAAGCCTCTAGTGCAGCTCTAATGCTTACTGGTTAGTTCGGCTTCATCTATCATCAAGAAACCTGAAGAGCCTGCCCAACGTTTAGTGGTTCTCTTGAATCTGATTCTTTTCTGGAAGAAACATGCGTCAGTGACGAAGGTTTCATACTCTCCTCCTTCACCGCTGAGATGAACTCCACTCTTCTGCTGCAGGTTCTTAAGCTCCGAAATACATGTTTCGTCTAGCTTTCTGCCTAACCACATTTCGTCAAGTCCAAGCGCAGAAACACCTATGATATATGTCTCAAACCCCAGATCCAGCATCTCCTTGAGAAGAAGTTCAGGGTCCTTATGCCACAGGGGCGCGTAACTGACCATATCGAGCGCATCACACACCATGTCAACTCTCCGCTTCTGATAACCGCTCGCAACAGCTCCTGAAACCAACCCGTCAAGGTCCTCTGTCTTCTTTAGCTTGGCCAGACAATCCTGCAGAGACGCAAGTTCTGCATTTTTCCCAGAAGAAGCAACGAAACTCCTCACAGGGATTCCGAGTGCCTGCCCTTGAAGGTGCGTCCATTTGACACCAGGATAGTGAAACATGTACGAATCGACGCTAGGAGGCTCCATCACAAGCAAACTATTGACGTCCCATCCTTGATGCAACGCATACCATGTAGCTAGACAGCTGTCCTTTCCCCCGCTAAAGAGAACCGTGACCTTCAGATGCCTCACCCCAATGCTTCGCTTATCTTTCCTTTGTGCTCAAACTGCTTTTCGAACTGCGCTCTCATCTTGGTTATCGTATCGGCATCTTCGGGTCGCTTGTCCTCTCTGATCCTTGCTATCCTAGCGAACCGTAGGGCCAATCCAGATTTGTAGTGAGGACTTCTCTGGATCTCATTGTAGGCAACTTCAACTACTGTCGTGGGTTTCACCCAAACCGTATACTTGTCCTCAGATGTCTTCAGCTCCTGCAATCTTTTGGTCATCCAATCAAATTCATCGTCGGTTAACCCCTTGAATGTTTTTCCTACCTCAAGAAAGTCTCCGGTTGATTCATCGCGAACAGCGAGATGATAGTTGCTCAACCAGCCAGATCTTCTTCCGTATCCCCAGTCTGCAGCCACAATCATCAGGTCTAGTCTTTCGGACGGTTTGATCTTGAACCAGTTCTTTCCTCTGGCGCCGAGCAGATAAGGGCTATTCAAGGCCTTCGCCATCAAACCTTCATGGCCCGCGGTCACGGCTTTGGTCAAGAAAGCTTGGATCTCGCTCAGGTCATTTGTCACAATCCTTTCGGCTAAGATCTCCTGAGGACATATGCTTGAGAGAAGGCTCCATCTTGCGTCATAGCTGAGGTCGACGAGTTGTCTTCCATTAAGATAAAGTATGTCGAACAAGTGTAGTCTGAGAGGAATCTCTCGGGCGATGCGAGTTATCTCGCGCTCTCTGCGAAATCGCCTCATCAACTCTTGGAACGGCAATGGTTTCATGTCAGATGCGATTGCTACGACTTCGCCGTCGATGAGAGCTTCATCCGCTTGTATTGTTCTCTGGACAGTCTCAACGAGATCGGGGAGACTTTCGGTTACGTCAGTGAGACGTCTACTGAAGATCCTGATTTCTTGACCTTTCTTGTGGATTTGTATTCTTGCACCATCGAACTTGAACTCGAACGCTGTGCCTGATTCGTGCTCACTGAGCACTTCAGAAATCTCATGGGCCATCTCGGCCATCATGAGCCTTACAGGTCTGAACAGGCTTATGTTGACTTGCTCCAGGGCTTCCTTTCCGCCAGCAAATGCAAGGCGGGCGACTTCCCCGAGGTCCCCGAGCATCATTAGAGCTCTTCTGACTAGCTCGTCGGGGATCTCGCATGCTTCTGCTATTCCATTGAGCATGACTCCTTCGACGACACCTATTCTCATCTCATCGTGCAAGATCCGAACGATGTATTCTGCTTCCAATGAATTGGCTTGTCCGAGGAGGCTTTCGAGAATGCTTTCCTTCCTGCTTCTGGATCTTGGTCCCGTAACAGCTGCGATCTCTGAGAAACATCTTTGCACTTCCAATATGGTTAGAGGGCGGGCAACTAGTGAGGTTTGTCGCTGTCTGCTCTTCTGGAGGATCTTCCAAAGGGTTGCTCCGCTTACCTCCAGTACCCTTTCGTCCGCTTCAGAGAAGACCTTTCCCGCTATCATGAGAACAACTGCTTGAGTTTCGCTCCCATCTAGCTTATTCAGAAAGTCGCTCAGTTTCTCTATCTTCTCGTTCCTTTTCGCGGTTTGTTCCAGGACTCTGCAAACCTCTGCCAGATCCTGAAAGCGAGTCACCATTCTTACTAGTCACTCTCTGTCCAACGGAGCAAGTTTGATTGAGCTGTGAACTTCCTCATTCTCTCGATGGCTGTTGTAACTCTCTGTCTTGAGAAGTTCTTCACGTCACACAGGAAATGGTACAATTCTCTCTCTTCTAAGGGTTGGAGTTCAATTGAGTAATCGGTTGTGGTAGGTGGGTTGATGAATGTGTTTCTTATTTCTCGAACATCTTCAGGTGTCTTACATCTGACTCTTTCTGGGAGATTCTCAATGCTTCCGTATTCTCGAATAAGTCTCAGCGCCGTCTTAGGCCCTACTCCGTCAACTCCCTTGTTGAAATCTGTGCCAACCAGAATAGCAAGGTCTATGAGCTGCTCTCTTGACAGATGCAGACAGGACAAAAGGTCTTTGGTTTCGATCAGTTCTGGCCTCAAGGGGCGGGATACTCCTTTGCCGGGTAAATACTCTTTCCCCCGGATTGTCACATATCGAACAAGTCTGGGAGCCCCGAAGAGCAGGGAGTCATAGTCCTGGCTGTTCGTTGCCCACACGTGGCCTCTTGCTGTCATGTAGGCAGCTTGAGCCTCTGCCTCGCTTGGAGCCTGAACACATGGGATGCCGAGAAGATGCAGTAATTGCTTTGCATCGTCAATCATCTCCCTTGATAGTCGACTGGCCGAGACAGCTTTGGAGAAAGCCGTTCGGAGATCACCTCTCTTGAGGGCTTCAATACGCTGCAATTCAGCTCTGTCTCTAATCTCTTGTCGTTTCTCTATTTCGTGTCGCTTCAACTCCGGTGGTCTTCCATCAAAGATGAACACCAACCTGATGGAGTAGTCGGAGATGAGACGGGCGGAACAGAATAGCAGCCCAATTAGGTGAGAAGTTGTGTTTCCAAGATGGTCTGTGAATGGTGAACCATCCGTCATTCGTGTGATTGATAGAAATTGATACAGAACATTGTTTGCGTCAACTGCTAGAGTCTTCCCGGTTAGGTCTTTGAGAGTCAGTCTTTGCCACTTTATGATAGGGGTTAGGTTGACGCCCACGTTCTTACGCCTCAAATCATCAGAGAAATCTTCACGTGCGATTTTGTGGTTCCAACTCTGCTAGACTATTGCTGACGCAGCTTTTGAGGATAGTTTTCGTTTCTTCGCATACCATAACGCATAAAAGAGATGCAGCAATCAAGCACTTAGCCTTTCATGATTGGATCGGAGGAATAAAACTGCCAAGATACAAGACAACTAGCGAGATCCTGAAGATAATCACCAATAAGGACCAAATCCGAAAGATGTAGTCAAGAAGCTTCATCCGGAAAATATTGGCATTATCGCTCACGTGGATCACGGCAAGACCACCATGTCAGACTCCCTGCTCGCCTCGTCAGGGCTGCTGTCTCCATCCGTGGCTGGAACTGCTCTTGCACTTGACTTTATGGAGGAAGAACAGAAGAGACAGATGACGATAAAGGCGGCGAACGTCAGCCTTCTTCACGAAAAGAGCAGCGTTCCATACGTTATCAACCTGATAGACACGCCAGGGCACGTTGACTTTTCAGGCAGAGTCACTAGATCACTCAGGGCCATTGATGGCGCGATCGTTGTGGTTGACGCCGTCGAGGAGATCATGGTTCAAACAGAAACTGTCACACGCCAGGCATTGGAAGAGAGAGTCAGGCCAGTGCTCTACGTGAATAAGATTGACCGTTTGATAAAAGAGTTGAAGCTTACCTCCGATCAGATCCAAGACAAAATAGCTCGCATAATACAGGACTTCAATGGATTGATTGAGCTTTACGCGGAACCAGAGTTCCGTGACAAATGGAAAGTCAACTTCGCCACGAACACCGTTGCTATGGGTTCGGCTAAGGATCGCTGGGGTTTCACGAGCGCAATCGCCAAGAATCATGGGGTCAAATTCTCCGACGTAGTGGATGCTTATGTGAACGGTAAAGCTGAGGAATTGAAAGACAACAGTCCTCTCAACGAAGCTATACTGGACATGGCGGTGGACGCCATGTCTCCACCACATATTGCACAGAGATATCGAATACCGAAGATCTGGAAAGGAGACGTAAACTCAGAGTTCGGCCAAGCAATGGTAAACTGCGACGACAATGGCCCAATAGTTATGTGTGTGACCAACATCGTCGTCGACCCACAGGCAGGAATCGTGGCAACAGGGCGCCTCTTCTCAGGCACGATCAAGGAAGGCCAAACAGTTCAGCTGATTGACGCAAAGAGTGAGGCAAGAGTTCAACAGGTCTGCATATACATGGGACCCTACAGAGAGATCATTGGAGAGATAACAGCGGGAAACATTCCAGCTCTGCTAGGGTTGGAGGCAGCGAGAGCCGGAGAAACTCTGGGAAGCTCCAAGGGCATTTCACCTTTTGAGGCAGTCCACTATGTCACTGAGCCGGTAGTCACGATTGCGATTGAACCCAAGTTTAGTCGTGATCTTCCCAGGCTTGTGGATACGCTCAAGAAGCTATCGATTGAAGATCCTAACCTAGTGACTACCATCAACGAGGAAACTGGGGAATACCTGATCTCAGGCATGGGTACATTGCACCTTGAGATCGCAACGACTCTTATCACCAAGACTGGGTTGCAGATAACGACCTCGCAACCCATCGTCATATACAGAGAAAGCATTAGAAAACCTGTAGGCCCCTTCGAAGGCAAATCACCGAATAGACACAACCGCATTCAGATGATGGTTGAGCCACTTCCTCCAGAGATTCTTGATATGATAAGAACAGGCCAGATCGGAGAATACATGGACCGCCATGCTCTTGCCAGAATCCTAAGGGACAAGGGATGGGACGCGGACGAGGCTAGAGGAGTGTGGAGCATCGACGAGGGGTCCAATATGCTCATCGACGTGATCAAAGGGGCTCAATATGTCCAAGAGGCGAAGGACATGATCATATCTGGGTATCGGTGGTCACTCGGCGAAGGGCCATTAGCCTACGAGCATATAAGAGGCCTGAAAGTCAAACTGGTGGACATTTCGTTGCATGAAGATCCAATTCACAGAGGGCCGGCACAGATGATGCCAATGATGCGAAGAGCGTTCTTTGCAGGGTTTCTGTCCGCTGATCCGTGTCTACTCGAGCCTGTCCAGAAGATCACGGCGAAGACTCCTCCTGACCTACTTGGAGCAGTTACGAGCGTGATTACGCAAAAGCGGGGAAAGGTAATCTCAGTTGACCAGAAAGGTCATCTCGTCTATGTCGTTGGAGAACTGCCGACAGCAGAGACATTCGATCTATCGGAGACTCTAAGAAGCGCTACTGCAGGGCGGGCTTTCTGGGGTTTAGAGTTCTCACACTGGGCCCCAGTGCCAATGTCAATGTTCATGCAGGTGATTCAAGACATAAGGAAGAGGAAGGGGCTTCCACTGGAACCGTCCAAGGTAGAAGACTTCATCGACAAGACATAGTCCCAACTTCCTTCTTTGATCCCGTTCTCTCAGAAAGCAAAGCTAATGCTCTGGTCGCGGTTCGTAGCCAGAGAAGCCAGCACCGAGCATCTTTCGAATGAATTCGAGCCGCTGGCTATGTTGCCACCAGCATGTGTCCTAACGAGCCGCATCCAGAGTGCGTGCGTGATGCCCCGAAGTCTTTTTAGCTCCCTTTAGGACAGAGTCTGTCGGAGAAGGGGTGCCACAAGAGATGCCTTTGGCGTTTGTGTTGATCAATGCCGAAATAGGATCAGAAGCAGAGATTCTGAAGGAACTAAGAAAGATGGAGAGCGTCAAGGAGGCGTACCTCGTCTATGGCGTGTACGACATTGTGGCAAAGGTTGAAGCGGAGACCATGGAAAAGCTGAAAGAATTTACATCTTTCAAGGTACGCAGAATCAACAAGGTCAGATCAACCCTCACTATGATAGTCATGTAAGAAGCGTTCTGGTCTTCCTTTTCATTTCGACAGAACAGAACACGCAGACGCACATATGACCGTTAGCCATATTGCCTAATCACTCACGTATCTCTGCATTGCGCGGCCGTAGTCTAGCCTGGTCTAAGACCTCGGCTTCCCAAGAAACAAGCTTCGGAGACAGCCGGCGACCCGGGTCCAAATCCCGGCGGCCGCACCATTTTGTCCACACACACAGACTACTTTCCTAACGGTTCAATTTTGGACGGCCGCACCACGCGCGCACACACACAGAGGAATTTAGGGATAGGGGGGGTTCCCACAATTTGTGGGCACCTTTTGTCTCATGATGCGTACACACAATTGTGTTCAGAGCCGGCCAAACCGCAGCTGAGAAAAGAGAGAAAATGAGGCGAACGCATGCTGATAGTTCGCACGCGCCAGACAGAACAATAGGAAGCATACTAGCTTGCGACCATTGCTCACTCTCTCAGCCTTCCTTGGACAGCCTTGCTCTCGAGTTCTCTAAGCGCATCGGAGGCGATCCAGCGGGCGACCTTGGAATTAATTCGCAGCATTTCCTTAGCAACCTTTATGGCGGCCCTGTTCAGGTTCCGGTTCCTCTTCCCGATGTTCCTCAGCGCCCAATTGACCGCTTTCTTCACAAAATTCCGCTCGTCCACGGCTCCGCGCTCTATCACCGGAAATAACTTGATGAATTTTGGGTCTTCTGCGTCCTTGTCATGCCACGCCAGGCAGGCTATCAGCGCGAAAGCGGTCCTCTTGATGAACTCCTCTTCCCGCTTGGACCAGTCCAAGATTTTCTTCCACGCGAGAGGAGTCTTCTCGAAGAGGTTCATGCACACTTGGTCGCAGATGTCCCAGGAGTTGATGTCCTTCACCCAGTCATCCATCTGATTCTCCGACAACTTTTCCGGCTCGTCGATCATCGCTGCTACGATTCTTGCTTCAGGTACACCTGTCTTCCATAACTTGATCGCAAGCTTGTGGTCTTTTCCCAATTCCTTCGCAATCCTTCGCAGGCCAGGGATCGATACTCCCAATCTCCGCTCAGCCACCATTCCATACCGGGTCATCCCTTCCAGCTGATCAGGCCTAGCCTTAGCCTCCAGTTTCCTCAGCACCTCTTCCACAGAAGTCATTCCTGACTTCGCTCACCTTTTCTTCATTTGAGAAACAGACCTTCGTCCTAGATAATCAATAGTATTGCCGCGCGATATTGTGGTATCCCAATATTATTTCGCTTCTTGGATTGTTTGGGTGATTTCTCTTCTGTCTTGGGGTAGTTTCCGGTGGAAAGCCTGAATGGGCGTTTCCAGGTTTTCCCAGTTGAGGCTCATGTGTGGTTTAATCTCATTG
>JALHTG010000059.1 GCA_022865705.1 Candidatus Bathyarchaeota archaeon
CCCACGAAGGCCTTCGCCGCAGGGTCCTAAGCCCTGCCCTTTAGACCAAGCTCAGGTACTCCCGCAACCTTGCAATAAACGCGACATTCCGACTATTCTACCTTTCTCTGAGCTTCCGTAATCGATTCAAATTATTGTACCCAGTTTCTTGTTTTAGTTTCACCAAATTTAAGGCAGCATGATAGCTATCCAGATTATGTTTCTAAGAGAAGCATCATCGGTAACAGCGCGCACTATCAAATGACCTTCAATGCCTTTGCCGTCTTTAGACTTTTTTCCGAACGACAAGTCGACTAGTTTTGGGTTGTCCTCACAAGAGTCAAGGATGAGGCTAACCGCTAAAAGCTCAACAAGCAAATATCAAACTATGGCTACGCCTTTCGAGACATTCGCTCAGCTCTGTAATGCATTGGAAGCAACTACCAAGAGAAACGAAAAAAGAAATCTTATATCGAGTCTACTTCGAAAACTGAACGTAGAAGAAATCGTGCCAACAACATCTTTCCTAATTGGAAGACCTTTTCCCGAAACTGACAAACGGGTCTTGGATGTAGGGGTGAACACTCTCTGGAAGCCTCAAAACCCAAACCCTTTCATAAGATACTAACAGGATGACTAGCTTGCCAGCTGCCGCACGCTAATCCTCTCGAGAATCTCTGGATTTAAGGATCGCGCGCGCGGTGGGGTTATTGCGTTTGTTGTTCTAGCTTCGTCTTGTTCTTAACGACGTATAGGATCAGGATTGCTTCAACGAGTATGTTCCCGGCAGCGAAGAGTAGGGAAGAACCTCCGTTAATAGAGACCACATAGAGAACTAGAAGCCCGAGAAGAACCCAAACAAATATGAAGTGCCTCCCTGTTGTGACGAGAGATGTCTTCTCGTTGCTCTCTCGTTTTCTCTTGCTTCCCAGGTAAAGGTACACGCTGACAGCCACAAGGAAGAGAGTGCCAGCGCTGATGGTGGACGCCCACCATGTGAAAAGATCAGAATATGCCACCCGTTGTTACCTCCATCAGAACTTGCAGATCTTATAGAAGAATACTTTGCCAGCGTCAACAAGGAAGAGATAGGTAACTACCATTAGTATCAGGAGAGCCCAATAGTCGGGTGGAAGCGCGGTAAATCCCAAGAAGTCGCCGAGAATAGTGAATGGCATTATAGTTCCGAAGGCGATGCATGAGAACGTTAGTATCATCAACCACTTGCCTGGACGGCTTGTGAAGAACGGGATGCGCCTCGTTCTTATGACAAACATGACTAGGACCTCAGTCCAGAACGATTCTACGAACCATCCGCTTTGGAAGAGAGCTGGTGAGGCGGAGAATATGAAGAGCATGATGCCGTAAGTCAGGAAATCGTATAGAGAGCTAAATGGACCGAAAAAGAGAGTATACTTTCTAACGAAGTTCATATCCCATCGCTTGGGCCACTTCGTGTATTCTTCATCAACGTTATCGGTAGGCAGTGTGAAGTTGGCTATGTCATAGAGCAGATTCATGAAGAGTATCTGCATAGGAAGCATCGGGAGGAAAGGCAAGAAGACCGACGCAGCTGCCGCGCTAAACATGTTCCCAAAGTTCGAGCTCGTACCCATCAGAATATACTTTATCGTGTTACCGAAGATCTTTCGGCCTTCCTCAATCCCGTTGGCCAGTACCAGAAGATCCTTATCCAACAGTACGATGTCTGCTGCATCCTTCGAAACATCGACGGCTGTGTCGACGGATATGCCGACATCAGCCTCATAGAGAGCGGGGGCATCATTCACACCATCGCCCAAGAAGCCTACCACGTGCCCGTTTGCCTTCAATGCTTTGATGACGTCGAGTTTCTGCTCAGGAGTGATTCTGGCAAATATCGAGGTTTCTTCTACTACTGACCTGATCTCGGTAGCACTCATCTGAAGAAGTTCAGAACCGTTGACGACTCCCTCCACTGGAACCTTCAAATCACTGCAAATCTTGACGGCAACTAGAGGATTGTCACCTGTAAGTATCTTTGTGCTGACTCCCATCGCCTTCAGCCTGGCGATGGCCTTGTCTGCGTCCAGTTTCGGAGGGTCAGTGAATACGAGGAAGCCGAGGAACGTTAAGTCCAACTCGTCCTCTGCAGAATACGAGGTCTTGGATTCCATGTTCTTGCACGCAACCGCGAGAACACGGTACCCTGCCTCTGAAAGCTCTCTGAGATCAGAATCGACATCTCCCAGAACCACGCTGATGGGATCAGTCCTTTCGTCAATCGCTACGTACCTACATTTTGCGAGTACCGATTCCGGAGCGCCTTTCGTAATGAAGACCAACTCATCACTATGTCTGACCACAACCGACATCATTCGCCTTTGATAGTCGAAGGGAATCTCTTCGATCTTTGAGTATGAGTTTATGCTTTCCTTCAGACCGTTCTTGATTGCGTAATCCCAGACTGCGATATCCATTGGGTTACCGATGATCTTCTCCCCCAGGATCGTACTGTTGCAGAGCAGTGAGTAGGGAAGGACCCGCGGGTCTACTCTACCCTTGAGAGGGCGGCACTCTTTTAGGATGACATTGCCCTCTGTGAGCGTGCCAGTCTTGTCTGTGCAGAGGATATTCATATTGCCAAAATCCTCGATCGAGACTAGGCGTTTCACTACAACCCGTTTTTTCGCCATTCTGCGCGAGCCTTGGGATAGGCTGATCGTCACTATGGCCGGCATGAGCTCTGGAACCAGTCCAATAGCCACTGCAAGAGAGAACAGCAGGGAATCTATGATAGGATGGCCAACGAGGGCGTTCAACGCAAATATGCCGATTGCTAGGACGACGGAGAGTGTGAGGAGCAACGTTCCATAGTTTCTTACCCCTCTCTGAAACTCGGTCTCAGGGTGGGGGCGTGCTAGACTCTTCGATATGGAACCGAACTCAGTGTTCTTGCCTGTGGAAACAACGACGGCTTTGCCAGCACCTTGAGAGACCACTGTACCCATGAACAAGTAGTTTGCCAACTGTTGAGGAGTTGGATGTTCCAGCTCAAGGGCTTCAGCGGTCTTTTCGACTGGAAACGACTCACCAGTTAGGGTGGCTTCATTCGCCTGAAGGCTCTTTGCCTCAATTATCTTCATATCTGCTGGGACGATGTCTCCAACATACACGGAAACCAAGTCACCCGGAACCACAAGTCTAGCGTCAACTTCGGAGAGTTTACCGTCCCTCGTCACAACCGCCTTGATGGACACGCTCCGCCGCATATCTTCAACCGTTTTCTCCGCTCTATACTCGTTCACGAAACCCAAGATAACGCTTAGAACAATCATACTGAGTATCACTATTGACTGCTTGAGCTCAGCGAAGAGACCTGCGACGATGGCACAGGCTATTAGAATCACGAATATCGGGTTCTTGAACTGTCTGAGGAGCACCTGAAACCCGCTGAAGGCCTGTCGAGGCAGCTCATTATACCCATAGGTTTTCAGGCGGCGTTGAGCTTCCTGCTCAGAGAGCCCATGCTCGCCGGTTGCAAGGTCTAGATAAACTTCACTAGGACCGGCAGACCAGTA
>JALHTG010000060.1 GCA_022865705.1 Candidatus Bathyarchaeota archaeon
TAAAGGAATATAGGAGACGGAGTGAATTCAGGCAGAAACTAGAGGGCCCACTACAAGCCTTGATCAAAATCTACAACCCTGCCAATCTCTCCCGAGTTGGACTTCGCTATGTAAATGTCATAGACCGGAAGGCACTCGCAGTCGAGAGTCTGGCTTGGAAGGAATTGCTGCAACCACAAGTTCTTGGACTGTTAGGCTCTGATATACACGAAGATGTGCAAAGTCTGGATGTCAAGTACGAGATTCGTCTGGACGACCAAAGTAGCATGGTAAGAATTGTAATGGGACTCCTAGAGCCAAAAGGCCAAGATGAAGACAGCTTAATGATCGATATGGATTTCTACAGTACCCAGAAGATGGACTACAACAGTGCTAAGGCGAAGCTGGACTATTTTCACATAGAAGCCTCAAAGCTATTTCGATGGATGATAACTGACACACTACACGATGCTATGGAACCCGAGGACGCAGAATGAACTTGTTTTCACAAGACACTAAATCGGGAAACAGTTACCCGTCGGATTCGGAGCACAGTTGGGCCTCTGACATCCCAGATAAGACAATCGGATCTGACGAACATACTGAGTCCTTCTCTTTACGACAGGAACCGAATCCAACCCGGAAAGCATGGAAGATCACCCCACAAATCAAAGATTCAAGTGTTGCCAAACAACTGGACGAACTCCTCTCAACTATCTCTCGCTATGTTTCGGCAGCTCAGGAAGCACGCGGAAGTCTCACCCATATACCGGAACTGCACGCATATGTGCTTGAGGATGGTTCCGTCATACTCGAATGGATCTTCCCAGATTTCAGGGTCGGCTTCAACATTGAGCCAAATCCCGCTGATTCAGGTTGGCAGTGGGTATCAGGCAAGAGACTCGACACAGGCACAGCGTCGGGACGATTAGATATGGGGAAAGTGCCTTCTCTCCTGAACGATTTTGTTTTGCCTAACATATAAATACTATAAAGATGTGGTATCCAGACAATTGCATTAGAGGAGTTTTAAGTCCCGACTTGTTGCTTGAAGGAGGCACACTTGCGAGCACAAGTCTGTTCCCTTTTTCAAAAAAAAGCTGCAACAGCGAGGGGTGGTTTGAAGAGTCCATCAACTGGATGGATGACGACTCTGTGATTGACTTCACGTTGCGTCAAACCAAAGACAACGGTGAGCAGCGCTTCAAGGTCGGGGTCGCAATTCTTCCGCGAAGTGAGTTGGACAAGATTAAGAAGCGTCATTTTCTTACGCAGCCCCTCGAATATGAGAGAGCAGCCACTCAAGAAAACCCGTACCACGGCAATCTCCTACTGAAAGGCGAGATTGCGAGCCAAGTGAAGAATATGATACGCCACACACTGGCCCTGGCTTGCAAGATCATACCGCGAGAAGACAGGTGATACACTTGGGGTATTGCCTCGGTAATTTCTTGGGTCGAGTCAACTTCTCCAGAATTCTCTCTACGCTTACTAATCTCGTCCTTGCTGGCCCAAACGAGGTCATCGGA
>JALHTG010000061.1 GCA_022865705.1 Candidatus Bathyarchaeota archaeon
AAGGATGACTCATTTCATTTTCCCCTCGCAGATTTCTTGAAACAGGATGGACAGAGCTGCTCATTGCCATACGGGTACGGTTCTCGAGTGTATGCTCCGCAGAACGAACAAGGAACCTTCGGTAACTTTGAGTTCACTTCATCTGCACCTCCGTTGAGTCGGAAAGGCAGTCAAGTAACCAGTGAGTCCTCGGAACTCGGAACCACATTCCTTTTTCAGTGAACTCAACCATCTCAGTCATTTCTGTTCAAGCCTTCTCACTAGAGAACCGACCACAATCCCGCACAACGCGCAAACCAGATCCTTCTTTGTGTCGCTCATTCTCTTTCGTATGAGGCCGCCCCCGCACTCAGGGCAACTTCTGGGGATGCCGTGGCTGTTGTAAATGATCGGCCCTTCGCTCTGTTTGAAGAACGTCATTTCTGTTCAAGCCTCCGTTTTCATCTAGGAAATCGGAGAGTATACATCGAAAATCTATGATTCGTTGAAGCATATCAGCAAACTCTTGTCTCGCAATCGGTTCGTACTCTAGAAGCGCTTGTTTGGTCCTGTGGCCGTTGCATGATAGAGCCTCGAAATCTCTAAGAAGCTCCTTCAACCGCGAAGCGCCTCTTTCTGCAAGTTCAGCACTCTCTTGAATTTCCTTCAAAGTCACAGGTTTCTTATTATGACTCATTTCTGTTCAAGCCTCCTTTCAAAACACCTTCACTTTCCACATGTCAAAGGAGCAAGAGGGAGACACCTTGGCATGGGAATCCTCCAATAGATAGAGAGTAGAATAAACACTCTTTTCTTCTTCCACCATTCCCGTTTTACCACATTTCTCACATTTCCAAC
The DNA here is from genome assembly GCA_022865705.1 of Candidatus Bathyarchaeota archaeon. GTDB lineage: Archaea > Thermoproteota > Bathyarchaeia > 40CM-2-53-6 > JALHTG01 > JALHTG01. Next base: position 838 of record JALHTG010000061.1, read on the forward strand.
GAGTTGCCATTTCTTCATCTACGCCTCCATGTCATAGTGTAGAAGTTTTCGGTATCGGTTCAAGAAGCGACCAAATAGAGGGGCGAAGGGAAGGCTTAGAAAGAGATACGCAAACAGCCATGATACGTATTGTTCAAGAGTCCAGTAATGCAGAATCCCCACGATGAACACTAAGACTTAGTGACCAGAATAGGATGCTTGCACTTGCGTCAATCAATACTTTCCTCAAATCATCGAAACTCATTTCTACTTCTGCGCCTCCTTGGGATTGCTGTGGTTTTCTCTTGGCACTCAGAACGATTCTGTGCTTTCGCCCAACTACATTTCTTACGATTGTAGCTCTCGCACTTCACATGACAGCGATGGGTCATTTCAGATCCCTTTTTTTGTGACTGATTCCACTTGTTTGATGAGCTCTTGAAGCTCCGGATCCCGTGTCTCCTCGAGAAGAGTGAAGGCGGATGGGAGGATCCTCTGGATCTCTTTGAGGAAATCCATCTTTAGGTGCGGTTCGCAGGTTCCGCCGAGGACTCTGACCAACCGCTGGAGTTCGCTTTTGATTATGGTGATCTGGATCTTCTGCAGCGTCACGTTCTGGAAGATCACTGGCTTCGCGGTGCCTTGCTTGAGGTAGCTCTCGAGAGAAGCCTGGTCCTTGTTCTTGCGCAGCCAATCCTCTATGGCTTGTCGAGCTGCTTCTTTCTCTTCCATACCCATGATTGTGCAGGCTCTCTCAAAATCCGCAGCCAGGATCAAGGGAAGCTTGAAGTTCTTCTGCTTCATGACGCCTCTCCTGACCGGCTAGCTGAAAGATATCTAGATATCTTTTGGATAGCTGCTTCTGGTAGTAGTAGTGTAGTAGTGTAGTAGGGTAAGGGTAGGGTAGGGTAGGGTAGGCCTAGGTTCATTTTCCATCCCACCGTAACCATGCTTCAACCGGCACCGACATTCCTAGAGCTGCATGCGCCATGTTGACAACCTGAATCGCCTTGCGACAGACCAGTTCCTCCACGCCTTGCTTGAACAGATCCCGGTTTTTCACAGCCGCCGTAGCTTCAAGATATGGAAGGCCAAGTTCCAAAAGCACGCCCACGATCTCATCTTTCTTCAGCATTCTCTGGTCTCCTTTGCGAGGATGCGTTCAATCGCCTGGCGTTGCAGAGCGCTCATCATGGTCTTGTTCTTCCTCGCCAAGTCGCGAAGCGCCTGCTTCTCAGCTGAACTAAGCCTGGCAGCTGTGACTGCGTACAGATTGCCGTGATCCCGTTTCCGGATCTGTCTCGAGAGAGCCGGAATTTTCTTTACTACGTGCCATGGCTCGGTCAGGATTCTGCGAAGGCCAGCATCGTCAAAGGGACGCAGACACTCAATCCCAATATCCATTAGTCGAAGCACGACCTTGTTCTCACTGATCTTTGCGAGGTCGCGTCCGCGGTAAATCCAATCATGCTGGTCACCTCTCATGCAAACACCCTGTTTCTCAGGTCTCACGACGGGTGCAGCCTCCTTTCAGCATCAGTCAAAGGATCCCAAGCATCACGATAGCATGCGTACATTCCATCATAGGAAACGTACACTGTACGTTTCACTCCAACTGCTTTCTTCGGTAGAACAAAAAATGCAGGAATCTCACAGTCGCGAAAGGCAACTAGAATGAAGAAGTCGCACTTTCGGTCAGTACGTTGATGTCTCGCGGCCCCCTTAGTGTAGGCTCCCTCCCGTGTGTTCGTGAATCTCCAACATTCTGAGCCCTCTCTTCCCTTAGGTCGGGAGGATTTTACCTCAATCCGCAAGCCTCCTTGAGTGATCAGGTCATATTCAAAGAACGCTGGCGCATCTATCGCAATCACGCCACGTTTAGCAAGTTGGACGCGACTATGAGCTACTCCTAAGTAACTGAGCTGGTGAGGACTTAGTTCACTCATCTTGGGTGCACCTTCTCATGGGAGATCAGGGGGAAATGCTACGAAACAGCAACCTCGTAGGGTCGGTCTACAACTTGGACGCGGTCCCGGTAGAAGCGCAGGTAGTTGTTTGATTGCTTGCGAAGAATCTCCCAGCGGGTCAGTTCAGCTATGGCTTCGTCGACACCGTCGTCTGGCCAGGCGTGTTCGCGAATCGAAGTCTTGATCTTGGCGCCGGTCCAGCGATCGTCTCTGCCCTCGTGGTTCGTGACTGCAACAAGGACCCGGGCTAAAGGCGTGGGGGGATTCTCGAGAAGATCAGCGGGAAGCTGGGCTGTTGGCCGCAGCTTTTCAAGGATGAGATTCGGTACAACCTGCTGGACCTTGGCGGTATCTGAGTCTTGAGGTATGATCTTCGGTATGTTACCTCCAGGCATAGACGCAGGTGTATGCGTCAGTGTGTTCCTAGGTATATACGTAGATATCGGTTGATTCGCCCTGATGGCCGGTACTGATGGTTTGACTGTTTGTGGAGGAGGCTTGGGCTCAAACACGTTACGGAACTTGTCGATGAACTCGTTGACGTCCATGAGTTTGATTGTTGAGGCTCTGGGTGAGAGCAGGAAGGTACGAGTTGCGTGGAATGTTTCGCGTTCTCTGAACATGATCTTCTTGTAGATCGCGGGTTTTTCCGGATGCCAAATCCAACTCTCCCCGTTCTTGAGTTCTTTCAGCGAATCATACCATTGATTCAGCTTCCTGCGATCTTCATCTGTCTGCTCTTCGACCCAAGCTTGAATCGCTTTCTTGTCCTGGGGAGCCAGGGTCCTGAGAACAACTAGGCAGTCGGACTGCGTGAGAATATCTTTGTTCAACACGGCGCTGCGTTGAGTGATCATGCTGCAGCCTAGATTGTGGTTGCCTCCTCGGCGCACGAAGTTGTCGACAGCGCCGAGACATTGCGCCTGTTCAGGTCCTATGGTGCGCTGTGGCGCCCAAAGATCAGTCTCCTCAATGAACACGTGCCGTTCGACGCGGTTGATCTGATAGAGCTCATCCAAGAAGTCCATGACGATTCTGCGACTCTGGAGCTTCGACAAAGTGCTGAGGTCTATGACGGCTGAGATGTTTGCTTGGACGATGGCCCTGGCGATGCTCTTTGCTTTCTCAGGAACCAGGGGGAGATCTGCATGTTCACCACCGAAAACAACAATCGGCAGCCCTGGGCCTTCACCGTTCTTTCCAACTCGTAGACCCCACCAGATCCCCATCCCATCAACAACTACGATCGGAATCTTGGCCTTCAACATCTCTTCCGCTAGGACAGAGGAACAGTAGGTTTTGCCTGCTCCTCTTTTTGCGAGGAAAGCAAGGACCCAGGTTGCGGCGTCTCGAGGCAGCTTCAGATCCTTGGAGATTTGAAAACTCATCTAAATCCCTGCTTTTCCCGATTTCCGATACCAGGAAGGTGGACTAGATCCCGGATGCCTGACATATTCTTGAGTTATTGGACCTGCTGGGCCACTCTGGGGTGGAAGGCTTTTCCTGTACCTGATCGCTGCTGAGATTGAGTTTCTTCGGCAGCTTTCGCAGATGCACAGATGGCCGGTGATGTTGCGATGGCACCACTCGCATTTCTTCTCGTCGTTCATGTCAGCAACGCCTCCTGAAGCTTCCTTTGGATTTCATCCACGATTTCTCGCGCATGTGATTCGCTGAGCTCTCCGCTGTACGGGTACCGTAGTGAGATGCTTCCCTGATCTTTGATGAACTGGTCTGTCTCGAAGTCTTGGTCGGCCTGCTTGCCTTTGTGAGTTTCAGTATTGTCGAGAAACACGAAGAGAAAACGCAGCCCAGCCAATGGATACTGCTTATCCTCTTGACTCAGGGGAAGGGGGGTGTGGAAATCGCTGTGAATATTCTTCACAATGCAGCAATGCCCGTAGCATCCATCCACACAAGGCATCCACAACTCTGTCGTTCGCTGATAGAGGAAATGCAAGTTCCGCCTTTGGAGTTCTCTGAAGAGTCCCTCAATCTCCGCCTTACTGCCGAATCGATCCCAAGTCTGAGTAGCAATCAACTGGCTATCGCCTCCATGACAAGGATCGCGAGAAGAGGAAGGAGGCGACTCACAGTGCGCAGAGCAGATTCTCGAAGCCAAAGCTCCTCATGCTTTCTCGTTGCTACTGGTGTCCCATCGCTTCGACAGATCGTTTCCTCTGCATCGTGTAGGCAGAACCAGGCTTCGCCCTCATGCAGCTTCCGCGTGAAGCTTTTGGCCTTCAATCGAATGGCGCCGGTCACTGTGCCGATCGGAGCATACCAGAATCCTTCTCTGATCTTGTGGGTCAGTTCGTCAAGCGATCTGCCTATTTCCAGTTCTTCGATGAGTAGGGAGCCTACTCGGTCCTTGCGGAAGATGAATGGTGCGACTTCGCTGGGTCGGACGGATGCGACTTCGTAGAAACCTAGATCCGCTAGGGGCTGAGCCATCAGCCGTATCAGTTCCTCTCGAAGTTCGCTGCGAAACAGCAGGTAAGCAGATTCTTCCCCGCCTGTGTTGCCTTTCAGCCAAACTGCGTCGCCATCATGTTCCTGAAGGAAGCCGCGGAGGTAGCGAACGTAGAAAGGCATGGTTTCCCAGTTGTGCGGGGTCATGCTCTGCTTTCTGTAGGTGAACTTGATTGCGGTGAGTTCAGGTTGGCTCAATCTTCATCCCCTTCCAGTCGATGCGGTACTCGGCTTTGCATTGTGGACAGGACCAGGCAGTCAGGTCAATTGAGCCGGAAGGCGCTTCACGTACCGTCTTAGCGAAACCCTCCTCTGTCAAGGGCACTTTCGCATCTGGCAGCGATTCTGGTTGGGTTTTGCCCACTTGGAGGTGGGCAAATTTAGCCTTCTTTCCCGCATCTGACCTTATTTTCAGCTTTAAAGTTGGCGGGAGAAGATTTCGAACATAACCTTCGCCAAAGCCAATTAGCTCCGCCAATGTCGACGGAAGCTCGCCTATCGCAACACCATCCGCATGTAGAATGTTTGCGTACTCAGTGAATTCTCTTTGACGTTCCTCTTTTGGCACAATTCGACGATGTAGGTTCGCGTGAATTCTAGCCATTAGAAGGTCCTTTCGTGATTGAATCCAGGGAACAATTTCCTTCCGCCAGTTCGGATCGACTGCAAGTCTGTGCTTCCCGTCCACGATGTTGCCTTCTCGGTCGACGAGAATGGGGTAGAGTGGTCCAATCTGCTTGTAGCTGTATGGAATATTGAAGTCTTCAGTGGTGGGGGGCTGCTCCGCCTGGGAAAGAGAGATGCCAGCCGATGAGGATGGTACTAGGGGTGAAGCAGCCTCTCCCCGTTCCAGTGAGATGAGAGAATAGTATCGGTCGTCCTCGTTGACTTCCGCTGTGATCTTCTCGCCTGGCTTCAAGTCTTTCGGCAGCTCGGGTCTTTGAAGTTCTTTGATTCGAATCGGCTTCTCATGCTCGACAAGTTTGAGCAGCCCGATGCCGCGGTCGTCCCAAAAGATAGGGGGATCTCTTTCAACTGTACCTGAAACTTTCATTTCTTCGCGTCCCCGATTGGGCGGCGGTAGATGTAGGTTCGAGCCTTGTTCAGCCAGTATGATTGACCCTGGATCTCAACCGGTTTAGCTGCGTTCTCGAGAACCTTCCTTAGTTCTGCGGATTCTACAACCGGCCGGCCGTCTGGATACTTTGTGAAAGCATATTCGCCCGGCTCGAACTGGTTTTCACGCCAGTCAATCTGGCTGATCCCGTAGGGTACAGTTGGCTTCTCTGGAGGCGGGGCTTGAACTCCGGGGAAATGAATTAGATCCTGCTTCTTCCCTTCCTCTATCTCTGTGGCCATGAACTCGCCGATCAGAATGTTGATAGTGGCTTGCGCCCTGTGGAGAGCGTCTAGAATGTCGGGTTTCTCGGGTGGAATGTCTATCTCAATTTTCGGATAGAGGGATCTGCGTAGAACCTGCTTGTTGATTGGATCAATTTCTATGCCCGCTGTTAGGCTGATTCTTGCGTGTAGATCCTGTTCCTGTTTCGCTTCGTTTTTGGCTCGAATCTCTTCGTATTGCCTAATTGCTTCCACATCGGTCAGCGGTTTCGCTACCATTCTGCGGCTCCTCCTCTCAATTTTAGAAGGTCCTCGTCAACATGCTTCAACCTGTCACGAATCTCGTGAAGAACAGGGCGCAGCTTCTCGAGACACTGGGGGCAGAGGCCAAGAGGATTGTCAGACTCACTCATTGAGGTCTCACCCGAAACATCGATAGCCACAAGATGGACAGACGAATGATCCACTCAGTTCATCTCTTACCATTCGTGGATGGCTGCAGACGCATTCAGGCATCTAGTAGACCTCCGCCATGGCCCGTGCCTGTTCTATGTCGTGTTCGACTTTGCAGCGTTTGATTGAGGGACAGTAAATTCGCTGGCAACCGTCAGGATCGAAGTAGCAGTACGGCAACCTCAAGAAGCCCCCCTCTTGGCGAAATGTTCGAGGAGGATTTGCTTGATCAGGACGTTTCGGCTCATCTGACGTCTTTTCGCCTCTCTATCGAGGCGATGTTTCGTTGGCTTCGGTATACGGAGCAGAATTGGGACTTGCTCCTTCTCCGTCATGATATCAACCTGAGATCATAATGAAAAGGACAAAGTATATAACGCTTTTCTACATGATATCATTTTGATAAAGAGGTAGAAAAATGGACCAAACTGAGAAGGATGCTGCCGCGAGGGATGCGCTACTCATACGCATGACCCCCACATTGAAGAAACGCATCTTCGAACTCGCAGAAGAGAGGGGGATCAGCGCCAACGCCCTCATCCTCACAGTCCTCAACGATTGGTTAGACCGATACGGCGCCCCACGGTTCAAACACTTCAACATCTACCAAGACCACATCACCATCTACGACAACAACATCGGCGGCCTGGTAGACGTGTACAAGCGCGGCAAGAAGCTAATCTGCAAACTCGACAACACAAGCCAATGCGACCACGTGAAATTCTGCCACACCCTCAAAGAAATCCAAACCCTCATCGAGAAAGGCCAACTACAAAAACCCTAGAGGAAATTCACTATCTCACTAGACCCAGGTGCATACACATCCTCATGCAAAACTCGACGCGAAAACCCGGAAAACCAATGGAACTTTACCGAGCACCTGAAAACGTCAAACAAGGAATACAAACACTATCAAAGCTAAGTGAGAGCACGGGTTCATTTTCGCAGCACCCTCTTTCCCTCCTCCGTAACGAAGAGTTGCTCTGTGCCTTCGCCAGAAACGGCTTCAACCAGCTTCTGCTCCTTCAATCGTTGCAGCGTCTCGTTCAGATAGTTTTCTCGCAAAGCCAAAGCGCCCCCAACCATCTCCGCAGTGACTCCTCTCCACACGTTCATAACTGCCAGGTAGCTTAGGATACGCCACTCAACAACGTCCAGCAACACTCGTCGACCAGGAAGAGAGAGGAACATCTCCTCATTTATGCTGCAAGGAACCGAACGGAGACCCGGAGAGGGCCCGTGAAAGTATTCAGTTTGGATGCAGTCCGAAAGAGATGTGCGGCCGGCCGTCAACGCGTCCTTGGTCTCATATTCGCCCGCGCTCATGTCTTGTTGATTGTTAGGAAGAGTCTGGTGGAGTCGTTGCGGCATAGTATGAGATAGTTTGTGAACCGTGGCGAGTCTGGCCGAGCCTCCAAGCTATCTGTCTTCCCGCATTTCTCGCACTGAACCATTCGCCTACTCCCGTCCCTCAACTCCGCAACAAGCCGCTTATCCTTCCGGGTTGGAAACTGAACAAAGCGCACAACTCGGCCCTCCAACCCACTAACACCTATCGTCTCAAGCTCCGCAGACGTAGCCCGCAACCCTCTACCAGCAAAACCGTGAAGAGGACAGTAATCAGCAATCTCGACAAAAAGAAAGCCATTCCCCCGCACCCGCGCGTCTGACTTGCATGACTCGTGAATAACCGGTTACTGAGGATCTATCTGGAGAACATGCGATGACTCGGCAGGAGAAGCACGCGCCTTGACAATTCCTGTTCCGGTAGCGTGCGCGCCCTAGGGCTTCTCTTGTTCAGCTGACAGACTCTATTCGAGGAGCTGCGTATTTGCATTTGACTATCAGACAGACTTCATGATAATTCTCGAATTTGCAGATGACGCATCGACGGCATGCCTTGCGGATGGTGTTGGGGTCTTTGATTCTTCTTCCCGCCATCATGAAACCTGTTACAGTGGTATGAGGATCTATGTCGCTTACGCGCTAGAATGGCTAGACCGATTTGAAAGCAATTCCTTGGAAGATTCCATGTCCATGGGCTTCCATGAGTGACCAGAAATGCTTTGGCTCAACTCTAGCAGCATCATACGCGCATAATGCACACATCGGTATGGAAAACATCTTTCCCAGCCTTTTCTCGTAAACCATAAGCTCCTTGACCTCTCCATTATCAAAGAAGCAGTCCGTCTCGCCTACTGCCTGCAGTACCTTGTATCCTTCCTTAATCTTATCTTTAGCTAGCTTCAACCAGTTGCCTATTATCATATCTGCGGATGCTTTTCCTCGGCGCAGATACCACTCCTCTGCGCTCATGACTGCGAAAGCGCCTTTCTTTTCCAGTTCTTCGGTATTTATGCCTCTTCTTCTCAGCTCACCGGTCACTTGATCCATTCTTCGTTCAGAAGCCAGGTAAACCCCTGCAGCGCCTCTCTGCAAACCGCTGCTCAAGAAGAAGCTAGAAACGGATCGCCTAACGATTTCATTGTGATAAAGGAGCATAGCATGGTCGCCACACCCGAGCTTTTCAACATACGTAATTGGGTTGCAATTATCTGGATCTACAACGAAACTGCTCCCAAGATCGATGGTTCTATTCTTGGACCGCTTTCCCAGAAAATCCTTAAGCGCATGAGTCGTAGCCTCTGATCTGCTTCTGAAAGCTGGAAGGCCATACTCGTCTCTTACTTCTCGAACCAACGCGTCCAGAAGTGACGACAGCTCGCCATCTATTCTTGTGGAGACCGTAGCGCGTTTCCTCGCGCCACTCTGTGTCACAATGATCGCTACCGTGACACGTCAACTCGCACAGTTTTATATATGTGTATGCAAGCACATGTGGCCAATGTGACACATGGCATGGAACACAGGATGTCTGGGAACGAAAGTAGGCAAAAGACGGTTCGCATACCAAGAAAGATGGTTGAAGCTGTGGAGCGGTTCTTAGACACTGAGGGGGCCAAAGAAATGGGATTCGACAGCAAGGCGGATGTTGTCACAGCGGCGGTTCGAGAACTCCTGATCAAGTACGAGTATTATTGGAATGCGGGAAGCAGAGGCAAGAAGAACCGCACACTTGGGCGCCGGGCCTGAGTGCTAAGAAAGCTGTCTGGTATGGGGTCCATCTCGACTGAATAGAGAGCAAGAGCAGCCGCCTCGGACTTTCCTTGATAGCGCGCGCTGAATCTCTCTTGAGTTCTTCCAACTTGGAACAGGTCAAAGAACTCAACGACCTAGCATATGTCTGTCACATACTGACGCACAATAGTATACCACTCGCATATTTCTCATATAACGAATGCTGACGGGGCAGGGCTATGAGTAAGGTAACATCGCTCAGGGTCACCAAACAGACTAGGAATCAATTATCAGAGATAGGTAGCAAGCGCGAAACTTACGACAAGATCATCCAACGCCTCATAGACTTCTACAACAATAACAGCGAGGTAGCCCAGCTAACTCGACATAGAAGAAGACTAGAGGAGAAGAACAGAGGAAACGATCAAAGGCACGGGCCAGTGCCCGAGCGTAGCCAAGGGGTTGATTGAGGCTCATGCAAACACAAAGCGCAACGTTGAGCGCGCGCGCTATCGAACCCAAGTCAAACGAGAAGAAACCAGCTGTATCTGAGCAAACGTATCATGACCTTGCTGATCATGCTGCTACGGGCATGACGACGGTAGACTTGAAGGGACGTTTCACCTACGTGAACCAAGTAATGGCTGATTTCATAGGCCACCCTGCCCGAGACCTTATCGGTCGTCCGTTCAAGGATTACATCCATCCAGAGGATCGAAGCCGAATAACGAGTCTATTCCTCAAAGCCGTGCTGCTGCGGAAACCACCAAGGGAAGTCGAGTTACGAGCAATGGGGCCGGAGGGCAGCGTTCGCCACTTGTTGATGAGACCCTGGCCAATGCGAGCGGGTGGCAAGATAATTAGCTTCAGTGCCGTCATGGTAGATGTCACTGAGCGCAAGCAGATGGAGGAGAGACTAAAGGAGAGTGAGGAACAGTATCGGGAGCTTGCTGAGAGCATCACAGACATGTTCTTTGCCATGGATCGAGACTTGAGGTATACGTATTGGAACAAAGCATCCGAAACTGGTACAGGTATTTCTGCAGAGAATGCTGTTGGAAAGAATCTCCGGGAGGTTTTTCCTCCCTCAGAGGAAAGAAAGAGAGCTGAAGAGACGTATCTGAAGGCGATGAGGGAGCAGCAACCTCAGAACTTCGTCAACCAATTCACGCTTAGAAATCGCGAATACTTCTTCGAAATTAGCGCTTTCCCCACCAGATCCGGAGTCGCTGTCATAGCAAAGGACATCACTGAACGCAAGCGGATGGAGGATAGGCTGAGAGCGTCGGAGGAGCGATACCGAAGCCTTGTGGAGAGAATGCACGATGCCTTGCTGGTATTTGGAGAAGACAGACGCATAGAGTTTGCCAACAGACAAGTGGAAGCCTTCGTGGGTTACAAACCTGAGGAAATCATTGGAGAGAGATTTGACAAGCTCCTGACTCCTGAAGGCATGAAAGGCATTGTCGAGAGATATGAGAAGAGAAGAAGAGGAAAGCCTGTTCCTTCGAGTTATGAGCTGCAGGCGGTGGCTAAGGACGGAACAGTTAGAGACTTCGAGATCAGCGCAGCTCTATACACAATCGACGGAAAAAACAAGACGATCGCAGCGTTCAAAGACATCACTGAACGCAAGCGAATGGAGAAGGAGCTTAGACGTCACTCTGAGAACCTAGAGAAGCTGGTGGAAGAACGTACTCATGACCTTAGGGAATCGGAGGAGAAGTTTAGAGGTATCGCTGAGAGAAGCTTCGACATGATAGTTACGCTGGATCCGGAAGGACGTGTCACCTACGCTTCTCCAGCAGTCACATGGGTCACCGGCTATACGCCCGAGGAGATAGTGAGACAACATTTCCAGAACTATCTTCCGAAAGACGTAATTCCAGAAGAAATCCAAGCTTTCGTCGAAATAGCAAAAGGCGGAGTTTCCAGGGCCGTACAGTTGAGGATTGTGAGGAAGGATGGGTCTCTAGCTCAAGCCGAGGTCAATGCATCGCCGATAATCATCGGTGGAAAGATCGCTGGAGTCCAGGCGATCCTCCGAGATGTTACAGAGAGGTATGAGATTGAGAGGATTAGGGATCGGTTCATCTCCGCTGTTACTCATGAACTTCGAACCCCTCTAGTCTCGATCAAAGGCTACGTGGACCTTGTCCTTGACGGGAGTCAGTCGATACCGGAAGAAGTTGAGTCGCGGCTCCAGGTTGCGAAGCGGAATACGGACCGGCTTCTCAGCTTGGTCAATGACCTGCTGGATGTTCAACGGATGCAGGCGGGAAGACTCCAGCTGGAACTTCAGCCAACGGACTTCAACAAAGTCGTAGACAGCTGCATGACAGAGATTCATCCTCTCTTGGAGGAGAAGAAGCTAAGCGTCGAAATCGAAGTTCCCGACAAGCCCATCCCGATTCAAGGAGACCAGGTCAGGCTATGTCAAGTGTTGATGAATCTTCTCAGTAACGCCGCCAAGTTTTCGCCTGAGGGCAGCGACGTGACTCTTCGCGTGAAAGAGGAGAAAGACACAATAAACGTCCAAGTATCGGACAAGGGCATCGGCATCCGGAAAGAAGACCTAGCAAGAGTCTTCGAACCCTTCTCAGCCATCGAGAAGCCCACCTACGTCAAGGGCACAGGCCTCGGCCTCAGCATAACCAAAGGCATAGTCGAAGCCCATGGAGGCAAGATCTGGGCAGAATCGGAAGGAGAAGGACAAGGAGCCACGTTCACCTTCACCCTCCCCAAACAAAAGTAACCAGACAGTAGATTGACCTACCGACTCACAGACAATTGCACCCAGCACCAGAACCAGGAGAGGCAGCCGAAACCACCCCAGAACAAACAACAAAAACATAATTCGTGCGCACGCGTCCGTAAAAACATCCATGAACCACCATTTTCGGCAAGTTATCCTTAAATGAGTCCTTCGGTCTTTCAGCAATCGAGACAGCCTCGGTGGCTCAGCTCGGTAGGGATCTGCTCACGCCGAGAGCAGCCGCCTCGTAAGCGGCAGGCCGCGGGTTCGAATCCCGCCCGAGGCTCCAAAAGATCAGTTGAAACCCACACGCGCACGGCAGGGTCAACGTATGCTCATACAACAGAACAGGACGGGGAAAGGAATTGACAGAAATCTTCAAGAAAGAAGCCTCGCAATCATGTGACAGTCACAGCTTCTTGACGAGATTAGTGCGACAAACCTAAAGATAGTATTGTTTTTGATGCGATAACGGTTGGTTTCGGCTGCCTCTGTTGGTTTGAATGGGGTATGATCTACCTGGGCCGGTAGATCACCCTGGTATGATCCGTGAATTCTTGTAGTTCATAATTCGGCTTGTATTGTCATGTTTCTGATTATGCAAGTGAGGCTTCTGTATTTTCTGCCCGCATCAACAGAGACACATATGGTTCGACCGCTTTCGATGGTTCAAATCCAGTCGGCCGCACCAAGAGATCCACACACACACACATTTACGACCTCCTCACGACAAACGACGACGGGACGAACGATGACGCATGATGGGGGACGAATCCCCCAAACCCTCTCTTCATCAAACTGCTAGAAACCGTAAGTGCCCAGAGGTTTCGCGCCCAGCCGAATTGAAATCATCTATAGTTTCCAGTTAGTTATGGCAGAGTAGTAATCCCGTCGGTAGTAAGGATACTGCAGTGAACGGAAGATTCTATCTGGGGCTCTCCGGCGGCCTGAGCTGGTCCTGCAGAATTCTTCGTTGCGCCGCTCTCACTATCTCAGAAAATGTGGCGGCAGATATGCCAAGCTTAGCGGCAACTGCGTGACTGCCACTTCGTTTCGGCTTGTCGAAGTATCCATTCTCAAATGCAACTCTAATCACTTCTTCCTGTCTCTCGGTGAGGAGTTTCTTCTGCTCGTCCAAAGGGGCTGATTCAAGGATCTTGACGGTGCATCCCATATCCTCAAGCCTCTTGCAGATCTCTCCGAGTGTGCGATTGCTATCGGTCACCATGAGCCATGTCATGTAGCCGTTCCTGATCTCAACCGGATAAGTCAAGAAGTATTTCGACAGCATGAGTGCCTTGCAGGCTTCGCATCGCCTGATATCCACCATTATAGTTGCTCTTCCAATCTCACGCGACTGTAGCTTCACATTGCCAACTGAAGGATGTGCTCGAATCTCGTCAAGGACAGTGTCCAGAAGACCGTTCTCTCCTCTTATTTCCACGAGGCACCATCCTGCAGCCTTGGCCCGGCTTCCTCCGACTTTTCCAGAGATCTCTACTTTGTATCTTTCCGTTATCTGGCAGACCCACAGCTCAGGCATCTTTACCGATAAGGTGGTTCTAATCATACAATTGTTCAGCTGAGAAGTGGCATTCTCAGCAATATGCCTTCCGATAGTTCATGGTTTTTCCTAACATGTGAGGGATCGACCTTAACCTGAGCAGCTTACATAGTCTGGCTTGAACCTAGTCAGGGAGGTGAGATAATTGACAAAAGAGAATAACATGAAGATGGTGACGGACAAATCTGTCATCGCGATAGTCTTGTCATTCTTGGGAGGCATGTTCACCCTGATCGGAGGGGTCTTCCGATCAGCGTTCGTATTCTTCGGTTCTTCCATGATGGAGCGGTTTGGGAGCATGAGTGAATTCATGAGAGGTAGCTGGTCTTTCGGCAACATGATGAACAATCCGTGGTCGATTTCGTTGGGCATCATTAGCTTGGTTTCAGGATTGGCAATGGTGATCGGGGCGTTCATGCTAGACTACAGAGCTGAGAAAAGAAGAAACTGGGCACTTCTTGTTCTGGCAGGCTCAATCGTCAGCTTCATCGGTGGTTCCATCTCGGGCCTGCACGTGGGAAGCATTCTAGGGATTATTGGAGGAGCACTCGCATTTCCGTGGGCATCGATCACCAGCCAAACTGCGTAAGGCTGAGGCCCGTAGCCGCAAACACAACCTTCCTTTTTTTGGAACAACTTGGATAGGTATTCAGAAATTCGCTCCGTCAGAGGCAGCTGTCCTGCTCGCACTATTGTCCATGCATGAACGATGGCCAAAGAACTCTGCCTGAACTCTGTCCTCAATTTCAAGAACTGACGGCAAGCGCGCGCTTGTGATGCAGTCCTTTTTTGAGCGGTCGCTTCTTCTTGGCGATGCAGGTTTGCAGCAGTGGAATATGATGTAGTCAAAAAGTATAGCATAGATTACACTGAGTATCGGTGATTGATAGGCTGAACTTTTGTACTTATGCTGGCTGATCGAGTCAGCGCGTCTGGGGGTGCTTTCCTCCAGAAGAATACCCCCTCCCCCCGGGGGTACTTCTCCAGACAAAGCACCCCTCTCATAATACTGGAGGTTCAATGATCAGTCTCGGAGAACTTTGCTCTTTCCTTGACATGATCACACCGATGATTCGCACAGTCCACGTCAAGAATGTTCAGAACCCTAAGAGCTTCCCTCCGTCAGCCGTTTCGTCGTTGCGTCGTCGTTCGTCGTCGTAGGAATCAGTTTTGTGTGTGTGTGCGCACCAAGGGACCCCACACACACTTTTACCCTCCTGACGACAAACGACGATTCAATTCCTAGCGGCCGCACCAAGTGTGGCACACACAAAATCGCTCCTCCCATGAGGGTTCAAACCTGGATGCCCGCGCTAAGTGTACCGACGACGAAAGCTGATTTTGCTGCTGATCGTTCGGAGCGACTCAGCCTTGTGCAGGAACGATTGACCAGTGACAACG